>NCJR01000395.1 GCA_002282555.1 Rhodobacterales bacterium 34-62-10 | reverse complement strand
ACCTGACGCACGGCCACATCCATCCGGTCGGCCATGCGCGGCTCCAGCCCGAAGGCCTTGACCACGCGCGCGCCTGTCGATGTTTCCTGCACGACCTTGATGATCTCGCCCAGCCCGGCCATTTCCTGCGCCATGACCTGACGCACCTTCTTGAGGATCTTCTGCAACCCGTAAAGGGCCGCCGGCCCCACGATCAGGCTGATCATCGACAGGAAGGGCTGCTGGTAGAACATCACCGCCACCAGACCCACCAGCGTCAGCGAATCGCGGATCACCCCGGTCACGATCGTGTCGATGGCCCGCCGCGCGGCCTGCGCGCTCTGCGTGATGCGCAGCAGCAGGTCCGAGGATTCGTTGGTGTTGAAAAAGGCCACGCCCTGTTGCAGCAGCCGCGTGTAAAGCTGCATCTGTTTCTGCGCGACGATCCGGTTCCCGGCCCGCGCCATCAGCACGGCCTGAATATAGAAGGCCGCCCCCTTGAAGGCGAAGATCGCGGCGACACCGATGCCCACCATCATCACGCGGGCGCGGTCCTCGGGCGTCGAGAGCGTGTCGATGATCTCGCCCATCATCCAGGCCGAAAGCGCGGTCGAGGCCGCAACCATCACCATCGCCCCCGAGGCGGCCAGGTATTTCCAGCGATGCTCCTGAAAACTTTCCAGCAGCAACCGCATCAGCAGGCTGTCTGCGGGCAGGCGTTCCAGCCAGCGCTCGTTCCAGGGCTTCTTCTGTGTCATATTCGCGTGGTCGATGGTCTTGGTCCTGTTTTGCCGCCTCACCTAGCAGCTTGGGCGGGATGGGTCGATATGAAACGTGACCCTCGCCTGATGTGGCAACCGGGGCAATCCTGCGGCGCGCCGATGCGCCCGCCCGGCCAAATTGTTCCTCATGGGGCCGAATTACAAGGGGTGCGCCCTCGTCGCGGGCCGTCTTGCCCCGGCCTGCGCCAAGCCCCCTTCTGCCCGGCGACGAAGCCGCCTATAGTCCATCCCGGACGGATCGTGGCAGGTGCGAGTATGGCAAAACGGGCAAAAACCCCCAAAAGCGTCAATATTCTGGTCATAGCCCAGAAGGGCCGCCTGCAATACGAGGCGCTGCTTTTCGCGGCCAGCCTGCGCCATGCCAGCCCCGATTTCGCGGGCCGGCTTTTTGTGGCCATGCCGCAGCCCGGCCCGCTCTGGCCCAGCGATCCGCGCGTGGATGACCCCGAGACCCTCGCCCTTCTGGCCGAACTGGGGGCCGAGGTGATCCCCTTCGAGAGCCGCCATTTCGGCGCATCCTACCCCTATGGCAACAAGATCGAGGCGCTGTTTGCCCTGCCCAAGGAAGAGCCCTTCGTCTTCTTCGACACCGACACGCTGATCACGGGCGAGCTTGCAACCGTGCCCTTCGACTTCGACCGCCCCACCGCCTCGCTGCGCCGCGAGGGGAC
The DNA here is from genome assembly GCA_002282555.1 of Rhodobacterales bacterium 34-62-10. Lineage (GTDB taxonomy): Bacteria > Pseudomonadota > Alphaproteobacteria > Rhodobacterales > Rhodobacteraceae > Seohaeicola. The sequence goes on along the minus strand of NCJR01000395.1, from coordinate 519 downwards.
ATGGCCGCAGATCGAACTCTACGGCCCCGGCCATACCGCCATCTGGCAATCGCTCTATGACATGTTCGGGCTTGATTTCGACAGCTCGCTCGATCCCGCGCAACCCGATGAATACTGGCGCAAATACCTCTATTTCAACGCAGGTTTCTTCTTCTACCGCTGCCCGCATGTCTTTGGGCAACGCTTCCTCGACATGGCGCTGGCGATCCGCGACACGCCCCCGCCCGAACTGGTCTGCCAATCCCTTGACCCCTGGCTGGATCAGGTGGCGCTGCCCCTGGTGATCCACAGCCTCGGCGGCGGGCGCGACACGCTGCCCGGCGGCCTGCTGGATGGCACGGTCAGTTGCCATTACCGCCTGCTGCCCATGCTCTATGCCCGCGAAAGCGACGCGGTCGTGGCGGTGCTGGACGCGATCACCGCGCCCAACCGCATGAAGCGCGTGCTCAAATCCTATGACCCCGCGAAACGCCTGATCTATCAGGGGCGCGGGGCCAAGCTGCGCGCGATGTTCGACCG
>NCJR01000394.1 GCA_002282555.1 Rhodobacterales bacterium 34-62-10 | reverse complement strand
ACCTATGCGCTGGAAGGGTCGATCTTCATCGCGGGCGCTGTGGTGCAATGGCTGCGCGACGGGCTCAAGATCATCCGCGAGGCGCGCGAGACGCAGCCTTTGGCCGAACAGGCGGACCCGACGCAGAACGTGATCATGGTGCCCGCCTTCACCGGGCTGGGCGCGCCCTATTGGAATCCCGATTGCCGGGGCGCGATCTTTGGACTGACGCGGAATTCGGGGCCTGCGGAACTGGCCAAGGCGGCGTTGCAAAGCGTGTCCTATCAGACGCGCGACCTGCTCGAGGCGATGCACGCCGACTGGACACCCACGGGCGGCGAGCGTGTGCTGCGCGTGGACGGGGGGATGAGCGCGTCCGACTGGGCGATGCAGTTCCTGTCCGACATCATCGGCGCGCCCGTGGACCGGCCCGCCGTGCTGGAGACGACGGCGATGGGCGCGGCCTGGCTCGCCGGGATGCGCGCGGGGCTTTATCCGGGGCAGGAGGAGTTCGCCCGCACCTGGGCGCTGGAGCGGCAGTTCACGCCCCGCATGGCGCAGGCGGATCGCGAGGCGGCCTATGCCGCCTGGACGCGCGCGGTGCAGGCGACATTGATGTTCTGAGGTGCTTTCGTGACCCCTTACGGTTTCGCCATTCCCGGTCAGATCGTCTTTGGACGCGGCACCGCCACGCAGGCGGCGGGGCTGGTGCTGGCGCGGGGCCGTCGTGTCGTGCTGGTGCATGGGGCGACGGCGGCGCGGGTCGATTGGCTGCGCGCCGATCTGGAAGGGCAGGGCGGGCAGGTCGCGCTGCTGGCCTGTCCCGGAGAGCCTGATGTGCCGGGGCTGGAGGCGGCGCTGGCGCGGCTGCGCCCGGTGCAGCCCGAGGTGATCGTGGCCCTGGGGGGCGGGTCGGCCATCGACATGGGCAAGGCGCTGGCGGCGCTGTTGCCCGGCAGGGGCGGGCCGCTCGATCATCTGGAGGTGGTGGGCAAGGGCCTGCCGCTGATCGCTGATCCCTTGCCCTTCATCGCCATTCCCACCACCGCCGGCACGGGGGCCGAGGCCACCCGCAACGCGGTGCTGACGGTGCCCGATTACGCGGTGAAGGTCAGTCTGCGTGACCCGCGGATGATCCCCGATGTGGCGCTGGTGGATTCCACGCTGATGGAGCGCGCGCCGAAAGCGGTGGTTCTGGCCGCCGGGCTGGATGCGGTGACGCAGGTGATCGAGCCTTATCTGTGCAACCGGGCCAATCCCCTGACCGATGCGATCTGCCGCGATGCGATCCCGCGCGGTCTGCGCGCGCTCAAGGCGGTGGTCGAGGGGCCGGGCACGCAGGATTGGGATGACATGGCGCATGTCAGCCTTTGCGGTGGCATGGCCCTGTCCAATTCCGGGCTGGGGGCGGTGCATGGTCTGGCCGGGGTGATCGGCGGCGTGACGGGGGCGGCACATGGCGCGATCTGCGGGGTGCTCTTGCCGCATGTCCTGTCGGCCAATGCCGCGCTGGTGCAGCCGGGCAGCGATCTGGCGGTGCGCTTTGATTGGGTGCTGCATGAGGTGGCGCAGGTTTATGGCGGCCTTTCCGGCTTTGCCGATTGGGCGCGGATGCAGGGCCTGCCCCGTCTTGGCGTGGCCGAGGGCGCGCGCGCGGACATCGCCGCTGCGGCCAAGCGGGCCTCCTCGATGCGGGCCAATCCGGTGGATCTGTCGGTGGCGATGCTGGCGCAGATCATCCAGCGGGCGGGATGACGCCCTTTTCCTACGGATCTTGTCGGGCGCGTGGCGGTGGTCTGTCGCTTCCGCATTGGCTGGGGTCGAATCAAATCAGCGAAAAATAGGGCTGATTTGTTTCGGGATCGGGTCATAATCCACCCTAGAGCGTGTCGCGTTTAATCGGTTTTGTATCCGGCGGCTTTGAAGAAGTTGTAGCATTCTTCGTCGGTGAAGAGGTCGCAGACATGGCCGACGGCCTT
>NCJR01000072.1 GCA_002282555.1 Rhodobacterales bacterium 34-62-10 | reverse complement strand
TCAACACCGCGATCTTCTCGCCTGATGGGGGATCGGTGGGTATCGGGTTTGCCGTGCCATCTGATCTGGTCCAGCGGATCGTCGCGGATCTGTCTGATGATGGCACGATCACCCGTGGCTGGTTGGGTATGCAGATCAAGCCGATGCCACAAGAGATTGCGCAGGTGCTTGGCTATGATCAGCCGAAGGGTGCCATGATTGAAATGGTCAGCGCGGATAGCCCTGCGGCCAAGGCGGGTTTGGCCAAGGGTGACATCATCCTGCGTTTCAACGGAGCCGAGATCACAGAGATGCGCGATCTGACCCTTGCCGTGGCGTCGACGAACCCTGAGGCGGTGGTGCCTGTCACGATCCTGCACAAGGGCGCCGAGAAAGAGATCGATGTCACGGTCGGCACCATGCCTGCTCAGGATGCCTGACGCGGGACAATGCGGCGCTTGACGGCTGTCTTGGTTTGCGCGGGCCACTGATCGCGGTGGCCCGCGTATCCATGCCTCAGCGTTTGATGCTGCGCAGGATGACGTTGGTCTGGGCGCTGGCGACGGCGGGGATGCGGAACAGGAACCGTTCCAGAAACTGATTGTAATCCTCGATATCGGCGCAGACGACGTGCAGATGATAGTCGGCTTGCCCGGTTGTGGCATAACAGGCGCGTATCTCGGGCCGGTTCTGGACGGCGTGGATAAAGGCGTCGAGTTGATCCGGATCGTGCCGTGTCAGGTGGACATGCACGATCGCGCCGAAGCCCAGCCCCTGCTTTGCATCGTCCAACGCGACCGTGTAATGGCGGATGACCCCGCTGTCCTCGAGAGCCTTGACCCGGCGCCAGCAGGATGAGGCAGACAAGCCGACCCTGTCCGCCAGATCAGCATTGGAGATGCGGCTGTCGGTGCCCAACGCATCAAGGATGCGACGATCAAAAGCATCAAGGTCTGGCAAGATACTCCTCATTATTGCTGTTTGATGAAAAAGATTTTCACAATCAGACCGAATAATCAATCATTTTGACCGTATATTTCAGGCATCCTGTGGCAGTCTGTTCTCTCTCACAGGAGGATCCCATGACCGCAGAAGGCAGCCGTTTTGCCACCTATCAGCTGGATGACAGATATGCCCTGACAGAGGGGCGTGTCTATTTGACCGGAACGCAGGCCTTGGTGCGGATCATGCTGGATCAGGCGAGGCGGGATCAGGCGGCGGGGCGCAAGACGGCGGGTTTCGTGTCTGGCTATCGCGGCTCTCCTCTGGGTGGGCTGGACATGGAGTTGTGGCGGCAACGCAAGCGTCTGGACGCGGCGCGGATCGAGTTTCTGCCTGCCGTGAACGAGGATCTGGGCGCGACCGCCGTTCTGGGCGCGCAGCAGGCGGCGGTTGATCCGGGGTGCGAGGTCGAGGGCGTCTTTTCCATGTGGTACGGCAAGGGGCCGGGGGTGGACCGGTCCGGCGATGCGTTGAAACATGGGAATGCCTATGGATCGTCGCCCATGGGCGGCGTGTTGGTCGTGGCAGGGGATGACCATGGCTGTGTGTCATCATCCATGCCGCACCAGTCTGATGTGGCTTTCATGTCATGGTTCATGCCGACGCTGAACCCGGCGAGCATTGCGGAATATCTGGAATTCGGTGCCTATGGCATCGCGCTGTCGCGGTTCAGCGGCACTTGGGTCGGGTTCAAGGCGATTTCCGAAACGGTCGAGGCGGGGCAATCGGTTGATCTGCCAAAGGACCGTGTCTTTGTGCAGCCCGACTTCACCGCCCCGCCCGGTGGCTTGCATGTCCGCCGCTCGGACATGCCCAGCCCCGAGATCGAGACGCGGATCGGTGCCAAGCTGGATGCGGTCGAGGCGTTTGTCGCGGCGAACCCTATCGACCGACGTATCTATGACATCGAGGATGCGCGCTTTGGCATCGTGACCACGGGTAAGGGGCACCTTGATCTGATGGAGGCGCTGCGCCTGCTGGATCTGGATGAGGCCGCCTGCCGCCGTCTGGGGATCGACATCTACAAGGTCGGCATGGTCTGGCCCTTGGCGCGGCGCGATGCGCTGGCCTTTGTGAAGGGCAAGGAAGAGGTGCTGGTCGTCGAGGAAAAGCGCGGCATCATTGAAAGCCAGTTCAAGGAGTATTTCTACGACTGGCCCGGCGACAAGCCGCGCAAGATGGTGGGCAAGCATCGTGCAGCGGGTGATCCGCTGATCCCGTGGACGGGTGAGCTGACGCCGCTGATGCTGGTGCCGATCGTGGCGGAGCGGTTGGCGCGGTTCTTCCCCGATGAGGGGCTGACCGAGAAGGCGGCGGCCCTGACTGCCACACCTGCCCCGGTCCTGTCGGTGCCGGGGGCCACGCGCACCCCTTATTTCTGTTCGGGCTGTCCGCATAACACATCCACAAAACTGCCCGAGGGAAGCATGGCGGCCAGCGGGATCGGCTGTCATGTCATGGCGGGTTGGATGGATCGCAACACGGTGGGATATGCCCAGATGGGCGGCGAAGGCGTGCCATGGACGGCGGGGTCGCGCTTTACCGGCAAGCGGCACATCTTCCAGAACCTTGGTGAGGGGACGTGGTATCACTCAGGCTCACTCGCGATCCGGCAGGCGGTCGCGGCCAAGGCCAATATCACCTACAAGATCCTCTATAACGACGCTGTGGCGATGACGGGCGGGCAGCCGGTGGATGGTCCCGTCAGCCCTGCGGCCATCGCCCAAAGCAGCCGCGCCGAAGGGGTGGAGCGGATCGCGCTTGTGTCCGATCATCCCGAGAAGTTCCGTCACGGCGATTTTCCGTCGGGGACCACGTTTCATGATCGTGCCGATCTGGACCCGGTGCAGCGGGAGCTGCGCGAGGTGAAAGGCGTGTCAGTCCTGATCTATGAGCAGACCTGCGCCACCGAGAAACGCCGCCGCCGCAAGCGTGGGACGATGGAGGAGCCGGCCCGCCATGTGATGATCAACCCGCTGGTCTGCGAGGGATGTGGCGATTGTTCGGTCGAGTCCAACTGCCTCAGCGTGGAACCGCGTGAGACGGCGCTGGGTCGAAAGCGCAAGATCAACCTGTCCAGTTGCAACAAGGATTTCTCCTGCCTCAACGGGTTCTGCCCCAGCTTCGTGACGATCGAGGGCGGGCAGCGACGCAAACCGAAACCGGCGGGTCTGAACCTGCCCGCGTTGCTGCAGGATCTACCGCGCCCGATCCTGCACGATCTGTCGCGCCCCTATGAATTGCTGGTCGCAGGTGTCGGTGGCACCGGTGTTGTGACCATCGGCGCGTTGATCACCATGGCCGCGCATCTGGAGGGCAAGGGGGCCAGCGTGCTGGATTTCACCGGCTTTGCGCAGAAATTCGGCACGGTGCTGGGCTATGTCCGGATTGGTGCCGCGCCGCAGGCCATCCATCAGGTACGGATTGAGGCTGGTGCTGCCGATGCGGTGATCGGCTGCGATGCGGTCGTCTGTTCGTCGCCCAAGGCATCGGCCCATTATCGGCGTGGCACGCAGGTTGTGTTGAACCGGGCCGAGATGCCGACAGGTGATCTGGTGCTGCATCGCGATGCCGATCTGAAGATTGACGCGCGCGAGGCGCTGATCCGGGCGACCGTTGGCGATGCGCATGTTATCGCCTTTGATGCCAATATCGCCGCCGAGCGGCTGATGGGAGATGCGGTCTTTGCCAATATGATGATGCTTGGCGCCGCCTTTCAGAGGGGTCTGGTTCCTGTCAGCGAGGTTGCGTTGAAACAGGCAATCCTTCTGAATGGCGTGGCGGTGGACAAGAACGGGATGGCCTTTGATCTGGGGCGGATCATGGCGGAGCGGCCTGAGGTTCTTGCCGGTCTTCTGCAAGATACGCCCAAGGTGCCTGACACGGTGGACGCGCTGATCGCGCATCGGGCAGATTTTCTGACAGGATATCAGGATGCCGCCTATGCCAAGCGGTTCACCGACAGGATCGCCCGTTTCCGCGCAGCCCTGCCGCAGGCGGAGGACGAGGTGATCATCGCGGCAGCCAAATCCCTGTTCCGGTTGATGGCCTATAAGGATGAATATGAGGTGGCGCGATTGCACACCGAAGGCACATTCGAGGCGGAGGTGGCCGAGGCTTTCGAGGGCGATTACACTGTCAAATACCATCTGGCACCGCCACTTTTGCCGCTTGGCAGGGATGCACGTGGGCGGCCCAGCAAGCGCGCCTTCGGGTCTTGGATGCGGCCCGCGTTCAAGGTTCTGGCGCGGATGAAGGGCTGGCGTGGATCGGTGCTTGATCCCTTTGCCTATAGTCAGGACCGGAATCTGGACCGTCAATTGCTGGATTGGTTTGAGGGTGTGATGATCCATGTCGAGCGCAGTTTTGATCCGGCCAACCCCGCTGCAGTGCTGGACCTTCTGACGGCCCCGCAGGAGATCCGCGGTTATGGTCCGGTGCGTCATGCGGCAGCGGAGACGGCGATGGCGCACATGGCGGCGCGGATGTCCGCCACCTGACGTCAGCCCAGATGCACCTGCCCTTCGGGATAGCGCACGCGTGGGGTCACGCGCGTGGCCAGGAAAAAGCCCAGTGTCAGCGGACCGACCCGGCCAAGGAACATGATCGCGATGATGATCGCGCGGCCTGTGTCCGAGAGTTCGGTCGTATACCCGCGTGACAGGCCCACGGTGCCGAAGGCGCTGGCCACTTCGAAGCTGATATCCAGAAAATCGCCGTCATGCGACAGGGTCAACAGGAATATCCCGACAAAGACGACGATCAGGCTGATCGCGGTCAGAGCCATGACCTTGAGCACTTGCTCCAATCCGATGCTGCGACCGAAGGCGGTTAACTGTGTCTGACGGCGAAAGAATGCGATCGTCGCAAGGATCATCACGACAAATGTCGTGACCTTGATCCCGCCGGCAGTAGACGTCGGCCCGCCGCCGATCAGCATGAGGGAGATGAACATCATCGCCGTGCTGTCATGCAGTCCGCTGATATCTGTCGTGTTGAAACCTGCCGTTCGTGTTGTGACCCCCTGAAACCAGCTGACGGTCAGTTTTGACACAGCATCGTCAAACTGCCCCAGCGTTGCTGGGTTGGTCCATTCCAGAACGGCGAACATGGCCACTGACCACGGGATCAGGAACCCTGTACCCAGAAGCATGATCTTGGTGTGCAGCGACCAGTTGCGCCAGCTTTTGGCACGGAAGATGTCCGAAACGACGACGTAACCTATTCCCCCGATGATGAAGAGTGCGGGGATCACGATATTGATCACCGGGTCGGTGGCGTAGGGGACGAGGCCGTTCGAAAAGGTCGAAAAACCCGCGTTGTTGAAGGCCGAGACCGAGTGGAACACGGATTCCCATATTCCACGCCAGAGGCCGAACTCTGGCACGAATGTCATGCATAGCAATGCCGCGCCAGCCAGTTCGCAGATCAAGACGACCTTGAGGATGGTACCGACAAGATCGCTCAATTGCTGCAAGGACGATTGGTTGAGGTCGTCGCGCAGATAAAGGCGCCCGGTGATGCCGACCGGCAGGCCAAGTGCCGCAAGGATCAGGACCGCGAAGGTCATCAGGCCCAACCCCCCCAACTGGATCAGGAACGCCAGAACCATCTCTCCGAACAGGGTGAAGACCAGTCCCGTGTCCAGAACGGCAAGGCCCGTCACTGTCACAGCGGATGTCGCGGTGAACAGCGCGTCGGACCATGTGATCGGGACCGTAGTCGAGATCGGCAACTTGAACACGGCCGCACCCAGCACGATCAGCACCGCGTATAGCCCGGCCAGTATCGCGGGTGGTGGTGTTGTCGCCACGCGACGCCAGAAGCGCCTTTTCAGCGCTGACCTTGAGATTTCCATGATGCGTTGATCCGTTTCTCAGAGAGAGTCGCCGAAGCGGCGCAGGTCAGGCCGTTTTCCCAGCAGAAGCAACTTGTCGTCTTTCTTCAGGACCAGATCGGGGGTGTCACAAGGCTTGAACTCGGTCCCGCGCATCAGACCCAGCAGTTTGAGATCATGCACCTCCCCGATTCTGAGGGCGCGGGTGGGTTTGCCGTCCAGACGTTCAGGCACCACGATGTTCACCACGCTGAAGCCATTTCCAAGGCTGACATAGTCCTGCACCACAGGGTTGTTCAGCATCTGTGCGATGTGGCGGCCCATCTCCTGTTCGGGCAGGATCACGCGATCTGCGCCGAGTTTGGACAGGATGCGGTGATGGGTCTTGTTCGATGCTTTCACCCAGATCGTCTGGATCCCCAGCATCTTGAGGTTCATGGTCGTCAGGATGCTGGCCTGAATGTCCCGCCCGATGGCGATCAGGGCGACGTCATAGCTGTCGATCCCTGCTTCGCGCAGTGCGTTTTCGTCACTTGAGTCCAGAATGGCCGTGGCTGGCAATATGGATGCCAATTGACCCACACGGCGTTCATCCAGATCGATTCCCACAACATGGTTGTCGAAGCGCGCCAGCTCTGACGCGACTGCGCTTCCGAAGGCACCCAAGCCGATGACGGCGAAGGTCCTTGCCTGCTTTGCCATCTATGATGTCCATGACAGTTTCAAAGACCCCTGATGCTGCGCTGCGGCAAGATGAGAGTCAAGCGAATCCAGATTTCAGGATAAATCTGCTTTGCGGAAGCCGTCCAGCCAGCCAAGCCCCGACAATGTTCCGGCGCGGGGTTTGTATTCCGCACCGATCGGGGCAGCATAACCCAGTGCCTCAAGGTGTTTGATCAGCCAGATATAATCGACCTCGCCCTGATCAGGTTCACCCCTGTCCGGGACGGCGGCGATCTGGATATGGCCAATCACGGGCATCAGGTCGCGCAGGTGCATGGCAAGATCGCCCTGCATGATCTGCATGTGATAGCAGTCGAACATCAGCTTGAGGTTGGTTTTGCCCAGCGCCGTGATGATGGCAAGGGCGTGATCCGTGCGGGACAGGTGATAGTTCTGCACGTCGCGGGTGTTGATCGGCTCGATCAGGATGGTGATCCCATGCGGGGCGGCCAGATCGCAGGCATAGGTCAGATTCGCGCGGAATGTCGCTTCGGCCGCGTCACCGCCATCGGTGCGACCGGCCATGACGTGAATGGCCTTGGTTCCGGTTGCAACCGCGTAATCGACGGCTTGAGCGATGGCGGCGCGGGCTTCATCCTCGCGCCCCGGCAGGGCGGCAAGGCCGAAATCGCCAGCGGCCTTGTCGCCGGGCCATGTGTTCAGGCCCAGCATGGTCAGGCCCGTCTGTTGCAGCGCCTTGGCCACCTCGGACGCGGGCACATCATAGGGGAAATGGCATTCCACGGCGTCGAAACCTGCATCCTTGGCGGCGTGGATCGCTTGCGGCAGGGGCAGTTCGGTGAACAGAAAGCCAAGGTTGGCGGAATAGCGCATCAGTCCCACTCCAGATCGAATTTACGCACCAGCGCGCCGATCTGATCATCGGTCAGCGCGCGGGGGGCATGACCGCGCAACAAAAGCGCCAGTTTCGCGGTCTCTTCCAGTTCTTCCATGGCAAAGACAGCGGCTTCCAGATCCTTGGAGGCCACGACGGGTCCATGATTGGCCAAAAGCACGGCTGCGCGTTTGCCGCCCAAGCCGCGCAACGCATCGCCCATCGCGGCGTCACCCGGCAGGAAAAACGGCAACAGCGCGACCTTTCCCACGCGCATCACGGCATAGGGGGTAAGGGGGGGCAGGGCGTTGTCGGGGTCGGTGTCGGGCAGCATGGAAAGTGCGACCGAATGGGTGGAATGCAGATGCACCACGGCACCTGCGCTTTTGCGCGTTTCATAGAAAGCGGAGTGCAGGGGCATTTCCTTGGTCGGGGCATCGCCGTCGATATGCTGGCCCTTGGCGTCAAAACGCGACAGGCGCGCGGGATCAAGGCGGCCCATGCTGGCACCCGTTGGTGTGACAAGCAGACCGCCATCTTCGGTTCTGACCGAGATATTGCCCGAAGCCCCGCCAGTCAGCCCGCGATTGAACATCGACGCGGCCCAGAAGCAGATATCTTCGCGCAGCCTTGCCTCGGTTGTCATCTGCCGCCTTCCATCATGGCGGCAGCGCGGGCAAAGAAATCGGGGCCGCCGAAATTGCCGGATTTGAGGGCGAGGACCAGGTTACCTAAGGCGCGGATCATCGGCACGCCGGGGTCGATCTCTGGCCCGATTTCAAGCGCGGTCAGGTCAAGCCCTTCGACGACAGCGCCTGAGGTTTCCCCCCCGGCACTGATGAGCCGGGTCACGCCGCCCGCGACGAGGGCGCGGGCAAGATCGGCGAACAGAGCCTCGATCCGGGATGCGACCCGATCCTTGCCGAAACGGGTCTGCGCATCGGCGACCACGGCGGGATCGGCGGAGGTGTAGATTAGCGGCAAGCCATCCTGCGCCAGTGCCCAATCTGCCAGCATCTGGGCGGTCACGGTGCCTGACAT
>NCJR01000002.1 GCA_002282555.1 Rhodobacterales bacterium 34-62-10 | reverse complement strand
CAATCGCCCATCACAGCCGCAACATGGGCGACTGAAACTCCGGATCAAACGCCGCTCGCGCCCGATTTGGCCAGAATGCCCGACACCGCCGCAGACAATCGCCCCGACCATTGCGCGTGAGAATGGTTTGCACTCCATTCCTGTTGGATATGCGCGCGCCAGACCGCTTGATCGGACAAATATCGACTGATGAGCTGATCAAGCGCCCGCGCTTGGGCCGCCATGTCCTGTCCCGGCTCGGACAGGTCCAGTGGCAGCGCAAGTGGATGCCGTCCCAGAATGTCGTCGGTACCATCAATCCGCGAAAGCGCCAGTGGCAAACCTGCCTCCCACGCCTCAAGCGCACCGATGGGAAGCCCTTCGTAGCGAGACGTGAGTAGATACCCGGCAGCTTGCGCCAAGACTGGGCGTACATCGGCCAACGGACCGCGCAGATCAACCCGCACTTGCTGGCCTGGCTCAAGAATACGGTCAACCTCCGCCCTGAATCCCGGCCGATCCGTGCCTGCTCCGCAAAGAACCAGCCGATAGTTATCCGGCAGATGCGCGAACAATCGCAGAGCGGCTGTCAGATTTTTCTGGTGACAGACGCGCCCTGTCATCACCAGGATACGCAGACCATCGCTTGGCGGGTTCTGGGGCGGCAAGGGGTCAAGATCTGAACAACTGCTCAGGACATGCAGGTGATGTCGGCGCAGCGCCTTGGGTGGCATCACCTTGCAGTAATGCCTCCGCGCGGCCTCGGTCAGAAAAAAGATATGATGCGGCTCCACCCACCGTATCATCAAAGCCTCCCATCCGCACAGAAGGGTGGCATAGGGTTGGGGATAGCCCGCCTCGAATGGCAGGCTATGATGTGTCACTGCAAACCTGCCATGAAAACCCGACCCCAAAAGCAATAGCCGCAAGAGCAGAACCGCCATCCGCGAATGGGCCCAGATCAGATCGTACTGTCCAGATCGTAGAATGGCGCGCAAGGCCAGAAGCGCACGCACGGCTTTCATCGGTGAGCCTGTGGTTCTCAGCCCCTGGACTGTCAGATGCCGCGCCCCGGATCCGCGCAAAACATCAAAACCACCTTCATTCACATCCGACAGCACGGTCAGGTCGGCCTTGTCTCGCAGCGCCTTGACCATCTGAAGAAGGTAGCGCGGTACACCGGAATACCCGCCGTCGCCGCCAATCAACAGGATACGTCTCCTTGATACCGCCATGGTTTCACAATCGCGCAAAGGCGATTGCGCCCCACAAGCCAAGCTGCGACAGGGCGTCTTGACGGTAAAGACCCAGTCCCGCAATCAACCGCAGACGCAGTGGCCATGGTGCCCGACGCGCCGCGATGAAACGATCGAGAAGGTCTTGATGTGCGGATGTCAGCAACCAACGCTGCGCTGAAATCGCGACAAGATTGCGCTCCAACCGGTCACGGTAAACGCCCTCGGAAACATCCCGCCGCGCCCTGATCCAGTTCCAGCCCGCCTCACCCGCGCCCAGCGCATTGCCGGGGTGCTGGCGATAAAGAACCTGCGGGTCAGGATCATGAAGCACATGTCCTCCCGCGCCAGAGATCAGCAGATAGATCCACCAGTCATGGAACGGAACCGCATCTGTGAGAGCAATATCTGTGAGAGCAAGGCCGCGCTGGATCAGATGAAGCGCGGCGCGGTTCAAGACGATTGTATTGCCGCAGGCGATATTCTCGACCAGAGCGTTGTGGAAAGACGGACCGCCGCGCAATGGGCGGCTGGACCTGCGCGTGTTGCGAACAGGGTCCCATATAAGGCGCGCACCGCAGTAAAGCCCCGGCCCCTCAACCTGCCCAAGCGCACGTACCGCACGCTCAAGTTTCGGAGCAAGCCAAATGTCATCCTGATCCGATAACGCAACAAAATCGGTGTCAGGCGGTAAATCGCGCAGCATCGTCAGATAGTTGCAGGCAAATCCCCGGCGCGGCCCTTGCCGGATCTCGACCTGATGCCCCAAAGGACCGGCTATCCGACGAAACCTGCTCAACACCGCCAGATCCTGCTCGGACGCGCCGTCATCTCCGACAAGCAAATCCCAGCGCTGCCAAGCCTGACCCAGATAGCTATCCAATTGCGCAGACAAGGCAGGGCCTGCTTCACGCAGACCCAAGACAATCGTCACCCTACTACTGGAACCACCGGTACACACTGACATGGGCCAAAATCTATAGGTCTGTTGTCAGCTTGTATAGCGCTCCGTCGCGGTAAAAGAGCCGACGGTGTTAACAACGCGTGCACTCGTCGCGCGGCAAAATCATGCGCTGTTCATCATTGGTCGCGCATTGATATCGGCCTGGACCCTTTCTCACAGCGACACCGGGACCGCGCCTGCGATCAAGTCGCTGCGGCGGGCCGGATAACAAGGACAGCCTCATGCCCGACACCTCTCCCATACTGGCCCTTCCCTATATTCTGCCGTCTCAGGCGCAAAAACACGTCACCCATAACGAGGCGCTACGACAGTTGGATGCCATCGTGCAGCTTGTTGTCGTCTCTGCGGATCTGACATTGCCGCCCGCCGATCCTGCCTTTGGCGATCGTTATATTGTGGGCAGTTCTGCCACCGGCGATTGGGCGGGACATGACGGAGCCATCGCGGTGGCGGATCCGGAAGGTTGGCTGTTCTATGCACCGCAACCCGGTTGGCGCGCAGAAGATCTGTCGTCAGGCAGTCAGATCCGCTACGACGGAAATGGCTGGGTTCCGGCTCTGCCTGTCCTTCAGGGGATCAGCAGCCTCGGTGTCGGAACCACCGCGGACAGCAGCAATCCGCTATCCGTTGCTGGCCCGGCCACCCTGCTGACCCATGACGGAGGCGATCACCGCCTCAAGGTCAACAAGGCACTACCCGGCGATACCGCCAGCGTGCTGTTCCAGACGGGTTGGTCAGGCCGCGCCGAGATGGGCACGACAGGCACCGATGACTTCAGCATCAAGGTGTCCGCCGATGGGACAGAGTTCAAACCTGCTTTGGTCTTGGACCGCAACACCGGCGCGGTTCAGGCACCCGGCAACCCCGCATTTTTGGCGTATAGTGTCGGGCCATGGGCAACCATCACTACCGCACAGACTGATCTTGTCTTCGACACAGAGGTCTTCAATCGCGGCGGGCATTTCAACCCGCTGACTAGTCGGTTCACCGCCCCCGTCGATGGATTATATGGTTTTCTGATCAACGGTTTTCTGGGCAGCACGACGAACGGGCGGATCAGCTTTGCCATCAACGGACAAACCCAAACCATGCAGATGCAGGTGCTGATTGGGGCTGCACCACTATCCTTCACCACAGTTTTCCCTCTGACAGCGGGGCAGTATGTGACCTGTCGCACCGGCAATCTGAACACAAATTTCACCTACTTCCGATCCCATACAGCGTTCTCGGGCTGGCTGATTTCGTGATGTGCTGAAACCACACAGACCATGGCGGGCATGTCACGCCATGGACCGTCGTTGACGGCCCGCCTGTTTGACCGCACAAGATCACGCAGGGTGTTTATGCGGTAACAAAGGGAAAACGATGAAGATCGCAATGATTGGGACTGGATATGTCGGCTTGGTCTCCGGGGTATGCTTTTCAGACTTCGGACATGACGTGGTCTGTGTGGACAAGGACCCGATCAAGATCGACAAGCTCAATGCCGGGATCGTCCCGATCTTCGAACCGGGCCTTGATGCGCTGATGACCAGAAACGTCGCAGCGGGCCGGCTGACCTTCACTCTGGATCTTGCAGCGGCCGTACAAGGGGCTGATGCGGTTTTCATCGCCGTGGGCACACCCACGCGGCGCGGCGATGGTCATGCCGATCTCGTCTATGTCTACGCCGCCGCCGAAGAGGTGGCCCGCGCCGCTTCGGATTATGTCGTCATCGTGACCAAATCCACCGTCCCGGTAGGGACCAACAGACAGATGAAGAAAGTCATCCGGAAAGCCAACCCAAAGCTGGATTTCGATGTTGCCTCGAACCCCGAATTCATGCGCGAAGGGGCCGCGATCGAGGATTTCATGAAGCCCGACCGCGTTGTTGTCGGCGTCCAGACCGATCGCGCCGCCGAGGTGATGGCCGACATCTATCGCCCCCTCTACCTGCGCGACTTTCCGATCGTGACCACCGACCTCGAAAGCGCCGAGATGATTAAATACGCGGCCAACGCATTTCTCGCGACCAAGATCACCTTCATCAACGAAATCGCGGCTCTGTGCGAACGCGCGGGTGGTGACATCAAGGAAGTCGCCAAGGGTATCGGTCTTGACGGAAGGATCGGCAACAAATTCCTGCATGCAGGCCCCGGTTTTGGCGGGTCGTGCTTTCCCAAGGATACCAAAGCTCTGGCCCGCATCGGTCAGGAATACGCCGTTCCCATGCAAATCACCGAAACAGTGATCAAGGTCAATGACGAGATCAAGCGGCGCATGATCGACAAGTTGCTCGACCTTTGCGATGGCTCGTTCAATGGGAAAACGGTGGCGGTTCTTGGCGTGACGTTCAAACCCAATACCGATGACATGCGCGATGCGCCCAGCCTAACAATCATTCCGGCAATGGTCGGTGGCGGCGCCAAGGTCCGTGTGGTCGATCCGCAAGGCCGTCACGAGGGTGAGGCGCTTCTGCCCGGCGTGCAATGGCATGAGGACGCATACAAGGCAGCGCAGAATGCCGATCTTTTGGTGATCCTGACCGAATGGAACGAGTTCCGCGCTCTCGACCTCAAGCGGTTGGCGCGCAAGATGACCCATCCTCATATGGCCGATTTGCGCAACATCTATTCTCCGAAGGACGCAAAACGTGCCGGCTTCACTGCCTATGCCTCCATCGGGCGGGGCGGGTTCTTCGAGGATGACGATTGAGGTTGTCACCTCGGCAACGCTTTTGATTTCGTCGCGTCGAGGAATGAAAGACTTCTGGACGCGATGATGGTCTCTCTGGTTGGTATGGGTTCTCCGGGGGGACTATGCGAATGGGTTATGATTACGTGATTGTGGGGGGTGGCTCTGCGGGCGCGACCCTGGCAAGCCGTCTGACCGAGGACCCGAACATCACGGTCTGCCTGCTGGAAGCCGGTGGTACCGGAAAGAACATGTTCGTTCGCGCACCGGCTGCGGTTGTCGCGGTGCTGCCGGGCCGTCCGAAACTCGGGAACTGGGCTTATGAAACAGTACCGCAGGACGGGCTGAACGGGCGCAGAGGGTACCAGCCGCGTGGCAAGGGTCTGGGTGGGTCCTCGGCGATCAACGCAATGCTCTATGTGCGCGGCCATCGCAAGGATTACGATGACTGGGCCGATTTGGGCTGCTCTGGCTGGTCGTGGGATGAGGTCCTGCCCTATTTCCGGCGGGCCGAGAATAACGAGCGGGGTGCCAATCCCGAACATGGGGCCAGTGGACCGCTGCAGGTATCGGACCAGAAAAGTCCGCGCCCCATTACCCAAGCCTTTGTCGAAGCCGCAACGCAGATGCAGCACCGTATCCGCGACGATTTCAACACCGGAGAGACCGAAGGGGTCGGCCTTTATCAGGTGACCCAGTTTCACGACAAAACCCGCAACGGCGAACGCTGCTCGGCTGCGGCGGCCTACCTGCACCCCGTCATGAACCGACCCAACCTGACAGTTCTGACCGGTGCCCACGCCACCCGCATCCTGTTTCAGGGCAAACGTGCAACTGGAATCGCCTATCGTCAAAGACGCCAAGACAAAAAGGTCAAGGCGAAACGCGAAGTGATCCTGTGCGGCGGTGCCTTCAACTCGCCGCAGCTTTTGCAGCTTTCAGGCGTGGGCCGCCCCGCGGATATCAAGAAACACGGCATCGGCATGGTTCATGATCTTCCTGGTGTGGGTCAGAACCTGCAGGACCATCTGGATTTCATCCTCGCCTACAAGTCAAAGGACACTGACAATTTCGGTATCGGCCTCAAGGGATCCGTCAACCTTGTCAGGCACATGCTGCAATGGCGCAAGGACGGCACCGGCATGATCGCAACTCCCTTTGCCGAAGGTGCAGGCTTCCTCAAGACAGACCCTGCGCTGGACCGCCCGGATATCCAGTTGCATTTCGTGATTTCCATCGTGGATGACCACGCCCGAAAGCTGCATCTGGGTTACGGCTATTCCTGCCATGTCTGTGTCCTGCGCCCGCATGCGCGCGGGTCCGTTTTCCTCCAGTCGGCTGATCCCATGGCAGCGCCCGGCATTGATCCGCGCTATCTGACGGACGAACGTGATCTGAAGACATTGATCAAGGGTGCCAAGATGTCCCGTGCGATCATGCAGGCACCGGCGATGGACAAGTACCGCCACAAAGAGCTTTTCTTGCCCGAGGTCCTGACTGATGCGGAATGGGAGCAGCACATCCGCGCGCGCGCTGACACGATCTATCACCCGGTAGGCACCTGCAAGATGGGTACCGATCCCATGGCTGTCGTGGACCCGGAACTGCGTGTTCATGGGATTGACGGGCTGCGCGTTGTGGACGCCTCGGTCATGCCAACTCTTTTGGGGGGTAATACCAATGCTCCCACGATCATGATCGCTGAAAAAGCTGCAGACCTGATCCGTGGCCTTCGCGCCTCGGGGCGTTTCGCGGCTGGCTGATCCGATCAGTCGAAACGGATCGGCAGTCGAAATGTATAGGATGCGTCCGTCAGCGCGGCCGGAGCTTCGGGAAAACGTGCCGCCGATCTGACAGCATCCACTGCGCGCTGATCCATTGCGGCCTGCCCCGATGATGTGGCAATTCCCACCCTTTGCAAGACACCATTGCGATCGACAGTCAGCACCACGACCACCGATCCGCGACCGCCACCACGTGGCTTCGCCCTATCAATACGGTTGCGTATCTTTCCGCCCCACTCCGCGATCAATGACTGTCTGGCAGATTTGCTCAGACTCGCTGTTTCCGCAGGTCCGCGCATGCCGCGTTCTGCGGCTGCGCCGTTTCCGGCTGCTGTGCTGGCGGCGCGTGGGGTCTGCGATACCGAAGGGTTCGGTTTGACGGGTTGGCTTGCTGGTCGCGCCTGCGGCCGGATCTTCGTTGGCACATCAACCTGCGGCGCGGGTGGCCGTGCCGCTGATTGAGTGGCATCCGGCCGCAACGCTGTATCGCGCAAGGGCATGACTGGCGCCAAGCGGCGCGGCGCCACCGTCGCTGGCGGTTCTGTCACTGGCGGTTCCGTCGCATCCATCGACATGGCAGATGTATCAACAAGATCGACGCTTGGCTGCGGCATCGCCGCGGGGTGAACTTCTGCCACCTCAGGCGGTTGATCCCATGTCGCTACCAGCTCGGACAAGGAACCCGATACTGCAGTCACTGTCACAAGCGACTCCCCGCCCGACCCGGCGCTTTCACTTCCCTGCGGCAAATTCTGGAAAGCCGCCACATGAAGCGCCAAGGCCAATCCGGTGAAGCCTGTGAATTCGAAAACGCCCCTCATGGCTGCCGCACCGTCAGTTCGATCTCGGTCACACCAAGCCCCGCAAGTCGCCCCAGCAAGGCGGAAAACGCCACCCCGTCCAATTCCGCATCAGCGCGCAAGGCCAAGGGTCCATCACCCTGCAAACCCGCCACCGCGCGCAAGGCAGCATCACCGCGCGCCTCACCGAAACGTAACTCTCCCGCAGCCGACACATGCAGCACATCAGCCGAAGGGACCGCCTCAGTCTCTGCGACATCGGCTTCGGGCAAGGTCATATCGAACGGATCCGGCGGCGCAATCGTCGCGCTCAGCAGGAAAAAGATCAACAACAGAAAGACGATATTGATCATCGGCACGAAAGCATCACGCGCCCCGCGATTTCGTCTGCTGGCTGTAATCCGGAACCCGCCTTGCATCAGTCCAACACTGCCACACTTGTGTATCCAGCCTCGCGCAGGGCCGCGACAACCGTCACCATCCGTTGCAATGCAGCGCCGTCGCGCGCGCGCAGGACGATTGTGTCCGCCCGCGTTTCCGTCATTCGGTCAAGTGCTTCGACAACCTCGTCAAGCGCCTGATCGACACCATTCAAGCGCTGCCCCTCGGGTAGCACATCAATCAGACGAGGAGGCCCCGAATAGCCTGCACCCTGCCCACCAAGCGCAAGCTGCACCACTGTATCCGTCCCAAATCGCGATGCCAGCATAAAGAACACCAGCAGCAAGAACACAACGTCGATCATCGGCGTAAGGCTGGGCTTTCGACGAGGGCGCGGGGAGTCTATGGTGAACATCATACCCCCTTGCCCGCCGGATCGCGGGTGAAAATCTGCGTCACCAGATCCTCAAGATCGGCCTGAACTCCATCCGTCAGACTTTCGATCCAGACCAGCGCCACCCCTGCTGGAATAGCAACGGCCATCCCCGCTGCCGTGGTCAAAAGCGCCTCCCATATACCACCGGCAAGTATGGTCGGGTCTGCCTGCGCGCCCGTCGCCTGCAACGCCTGAAACGCCGTGATCATCCCCAGCACGGTCCCCAAAAGTCCCAGCAAGGGCGCGATGGTTGATATCAGATCAAGCGCTCGCAAACCGCTGCGTGCCTCATTCAACTCGCGCCGCGCCACCCGCAAAATCTCGTCGCGCGCGCCATCCTGCGACAGGATCGGATCACGCAGCGCAGTCATGGCTTGCGCTACCACACGGGACCGGACCCCAGACGCAGGGGTGACCATAAGCAGCGCCGCAGAATCCTGCCCGACGATCCATAACGCGACCGCCTGTTCCGCTTGCGCCTTGCGCCAAAGACCCGTCACTGCAAATCGCCAAAGTTTCCAGAAGATCAGCGCCAAGGTCAGAACAGACATTGCCGCAATGACCCACATCACGACACCGCCGCGTTCAATCATGCCGAACAACGGACCCAAATCGGTCATGACCGATCCTCCTTCACCGCCGCGACGATGGCGCAGATAGCATCCAGCCCATCGCCCAAGGCTGCGGGTCCCGGCTGCAGGATCAGGGGGGACTTGATTTCAAAAATATGTCCGTTCTTGACGGCTGGTATCTCATGCCAACCCGGACGCGCCGCAATCTTTTCGGGCCGCAATTTCTTGCCGCACCACGACCCTATGATCACATCCGGGGCCGCTGCAATCACCTGTTCGGAAGTGACAATCCTGTCTTTTGCAGCAGGAGCGTAACTCAGATTTTCGAACACATCCACGCCCCCTGCCACCCCAATCAGTTCGGATGCCCATCGGATTCCCGAGATCATGGGAACATCCCATTCCTCAAAATAAATACGCATGCGTATGTTCGGCGTAGCCAAGCGAAGCGCATCTATCCGTTCCGCATAAGACGCGATCAGGGTTTCAGCCCGCTCCGCTACAGACGTCAACGCACCCAGCGTGCGGATCATCCTGAAAATGCCGTGAATGTCACGTTGATTGAACGCATGCACCGCGACACCCGCCCGGATCAACTGTGCCACGATATCCGCCTGAAGGTCCGAGAATGTCAGCACAAGATCAGGCCGCAATTCAAGGATCTTGGGTATGTCCGCCGAAGTGAAGGCCCCGACCCGTGGCTTTTCGCGCCGAACCTGCGGCGGTCTTATGGCATAGCCGGTCACGCCAACGATCCGGTCTTGTTGCCCCAGAAGATAAAGGGTCTCGACTGTCTCTTCGGTCAGGCAAACGATCCGTTGTGGGCTCAGATCCGGAATGACGCATCTCTCAACCAAGGTCATAGGGCGTCCCTCCTGTTTCAGCGATCCAATGATCCGCACCCTCGCGCACGGCGGAATAGACCGCCGAAGCGATCGCCTTGCCCTGCGGTGTGTGCAATCCGCAGAATGCGTCCTGTCCCGCCGGTGCCGCAACAGCGATGCAGTCGGTGCCGGTACCCGTCGCAGGACCCGAAGTGGTCATGGCGCCCGATTCAAGCACAGCCGCAGTACGGGCGGCAGTTGCAATGCTTTGTGCCTCAATCAAACCGATATCGTTTAATGGGTAATTCAATGTCACCGCGATATTGATGGTCCCATAACTTGCCCTGATTTTTGTCGGCTTATGAACCTCCGCCGCGGCTCTTACTGCATTTGACAAACCGACAGTCGACACAGCCCGCGCGGTGATCCCTTCGACATTTGCATCCGCCACCGAGAATGTCGCGATCTTGCGTGAGGTCAGCATCGCTACTGCCTGCTCCATGCCTCGACCTTTGCATTCCTGCGCCAACCAACCCAGTGCATCGAAATCCTCGGTCAGGTCCGCATTCCGGACCTCACGCCACAGGATCTGGCGCGCGGTCACAAGGCCGGGGCGATGGGGTGCCCAACTGATGACGCGCATGTCGCGTCCCAGATCCAGTGTCAGCCAAGGATATTCAAGAACCGGATGGATCATAGCACCCCCATCGGCTGCAACACGGGACCAAGCGGGCTGTCCTGCCGCCAGATCGAAATACCGAACACCTGCGCCATCAGTTCCGGTGTCAACACCTGATTAGGCGTTCCATCCGCGACCAGTCGCCCTTGGTGCATCAGAATCAGCCGCGTGCAATGCCGCGCCGCCAGACCCAGATCGTGCAATGATACAATCACGGCACGTCCCTCTTGCGCCAAGCCCGCAAACACCTGCATCGTCGCAATCTGCTGTGCTGGATCAAGACCGGCAATCGGCTCATCCGCCAGCAAAAGGGGCGTCTGTTGCGCCAAGGCACGGGCGATCAAGACACGCCCCTGTTCACCACCCGAAAGCTGCGTGGCGATCCGTTGGCGGAACCCGTCCAACCCCAACCGGTGCAGTGCATCGTCAACCGCCGCACGGTCCACCGCTCCCGGCGCTGTTCCGCGCGGAAGATGGGGCACCCGCCCAAGCGCCACAAGTGTTTCCACATCCATGGGCCACGCGATTTGCCGTGCCTGTGGAAGAAATGCGGCCGTTCTTGCCCGCTCAACTGCAGTCAACATGGCAAGGCTGGACGTCCCGCTGAACGGCTCCAACCCCAAAGCGGCGCGCATCAGGGTTGTTTTCCCCGCGCCATTCGGTCCGATCAAGCCAACACATTCTCCGGCGGCAACGGGCAGGGTGACATGATCCACAACCGGGCATTCACCACGCCGCACTGTCAGGTGATCCAGTTCAAGCAGGGTCATCGCACCTCACCCCGCGTTTTGTAGATCAGATGCAGAAAGAAGGGCGCGCCGATGATCGCCATCAGCACCCCCAATTTCAGATCACGGTCAGGCAGGATCAGGCGCACCGCCAGATCCGCCGCCAGCACCATCACCGCGCCTCCCAGAGCCGATGCCCAGAGTAGGGAAGATGGCCGCGCACCAACAAACGGTCGCAGAATATGCGGAACAACCAGACCGACAAAACCGATGGCCCCCGCCACGGCCGTTGCCGCACCGACGCAGGCGGCAATGCCAAGCACCAAAACAAGACGCGTGCGTCCGGTCGCAACACCCATCGTTGCGGCTGCATCCTCGCCCAGCGTCAGAACATCCAGGGGACGCCCCAGCGACAGAAGCAAAATCCATCCGATGATCATGAAAGGCAGCGCGATCCAGACATGATCAAAGGAACGGTCCGACAGTGATCCCATCATCCAGAACACCACCTCGCTTGCTGCAAACGGATTGGGCGACAGGTTCAGCACCAGCGTTGTCATCGCCCCGGCCAGTGCAGAAATCGCAATCCCCGCAAGGATCAAGGTCAGCGACGAACCGCGCGGCCCAGCCAGAAGCAGAATCAAAAGCACAGATGCCAGAGCGCCGCCCAGTGCGGCGAATGGCAAAGCCAGCCACCAGACGGCGGCCAGACCCGTCTGCAGCACGATCACAGCCCCCAACGCTGCCGACCCGGACACCCCGATCAAGCCAGGCTCGGCCAGCGGATTGCGCAGGTAACCCTGCATCGCCGCACCTGCCAAACCCAGAGAGGCGCCTACCATGACCGCCAGTATCGCTCGCGGCAAACGGATCTCGCGCATCACCAGCGTAGCTGCCTCTCCCTGTCCCCATAGCAGCGCGCGCAGAGTATCGGCCATCGTGATCCCGGCCGGTCCGATGATCACCGACAAGAAGAACAACGCGGTCAACGCGGACAGCAGCACAATGATCAGTGGGGTGCGCACTGCCATCACATACGCTTCCGTATGTCAACCAGCCGCATAACCGCCCGCAATACGAACGGGGTTCCACACACCCACTCGGCATCCGTCAGTCTGGCGCCGGATTGCTTTTCTCGCAACCGCCGCAACGCCGGATGGTCCAACACTTCTTCGGCACGCGAGGCACCGGGATAAGTTTGGCCGGAAATCACCAGATCCGGCATCAACAATAGCAACCGCTCCAGCGGAACCGATCCCGCGGCGGCAATCCCGCCTTCGGTCGTGGCATTCGCAAAACCTGCGGCCAGAAGGATGTGGTGAGCCAGCGACTTGTCCCCTGACGTGTAGTTATTGGCATAATGCAGCAAGGCTGTCGGATGCTCTGCGGTCACCGAACCCAGCGCGGCAAGATCGGTATCGAACTGCGTCACCATCTGCCGTGCCGCATCTTGTTGCCCCAGAATCTGACCCATTTTCAGGATGTTCGCGCGGATATCATCGAAAGTCCGCTCCATGGGAAACTGCACGACTTCCACCCCCAAGCGCCGCAAAAGACCAATGCTATAGGGGTCGCTATAGATCCCTGCCAACACCAGATCGGGCTGCATGGCGAAGATCTGCTCAGCCTGGCCATGGTTTTTGCGATACCGAGCTGCTTGTTCAACCATGGGCGAGGACAAAGGATCAAACGCGATATGCGACACGGATATCAACTGCCCCTCATCCGCCAGAAGCATCGCCAACTGATCGGTGCACAGGTTCATCGACACGACACGCTTGGGCGCATCGGCAGATGCCGCAAGAGAGGCGGCACCCAGTAGTGCCACCCCCAGAGCGATGGTTCTAAAAGCGGCTGGAAAGACCGACATAGAACGCCCTATCTGGTGCCGCATAACCTGCGACATGTTGGAATTGCTCATCGAACAGGTTCTCGATACGGAAACTGGCCTCAAGGCTGTCCGTGATCTCATAACGGAAATTCGCGTTCACCACAGTGAAGTCATCCATGGCAACAGCAGGGAACCCATCGTCGGGTCGATCCGCGACATGCTGCAGCGACAGGCTACCCCGCAGACGATCCGTGATTTCAGCATCCAAGGACAGGCCAAAATCATGCCGCGCGACACGCGACTGGCGTGTGCGATCAGGGCGGCGAGCATCGGTGTAGGTATAGTTGGCACCTACCGATATCCGGTCACTCAACGGAACCTTCGCTGACAGTTCGACACCCTTTGTCTCTGACCGACCGACTACGTTCTCATAACGGGCCGGAGAGCCAAAGACATAATCGATCCGGTTCTCCACCGACAAGAAAAACGCGGTCGCACCAAGAACGCCCCCGTTGGCGAGCGTGTAATCCAATCCGATCTCGGCACTATCCGAGCTTTCCGGCTCAAGGGAGGGGTTCCCCGTGATGTCGAAGAGCGGCTCTCCAAAGCGTTCAAAGATTGACGGCGCCCGATATCCGCGGGCAAGCGCGCCACGGATCGTGACCGACTCGCTGGCCTGCCATGCGGCGGCTACTCGGCTGGTCGAGAAGGTGCCGAAGTCGCTGTTCTCGTCAACACGGGCGGTAAGCGATATGTCCAGATCATCGGAAGGCGCCCAGATACCCTGAACAAATATGCCCGAAATCCGCGTTTTGTTACGAATATCCGAAGGAGTCAGGGCGGTTTCTTCGGTAGTGTCCGCCCCGTATACCAGCGTCAGAGACGGCGATATTTCCGTCGTGCCCTGATAGCTGAAACCGGTGCGGTCCCCGTTGTAGCGATCACGGGAGGGGCTGAAGAATTCACGTGTGATCTCATAGCGGGTCACGTCAAAAACATGCTGGGTATTGCCTGTCTCGAACTCGGCGAAAAGGCGCGCGCCTGTTTCCTGCCGTTCCTGGCGATTATTGGCATCGGCACCGAAGTCATCGTAATCGCTGTCAGTTTTCTGCGCAAAGGCCGTCAGACCGACCGCGAATACATCCGATACCTGATACCGCATGGCAAAACTTATACGGTCACTTTCGAACTCGTCATCCTCAAGTGTCGGATCTTTGGGCAACGTGTCGTAGGCTGAAAAGCCGCCGGTTTTTACCTTGGACAGCGTAAGAGCCGCCTCGAACTGCTCATCCCGGAACTGCATCGTATACTGCGCCGAAGCGGAATCGAAGCTGCCTACTTCAGCTGCGAAACGCTGCGAGAAGCCTTCGGCCTCGGCGCGTTTGGTAGTGATGTTGACGACGCCTGCAACGGCAGAACCGCCGAACAGAGCAGATTGAGAGCCACGCAGCACTTCGATCCGACCGATGTCAGCAGCGGTCAAGTGACCGAAATTGAAGCCGACGGTGATCCCGGTTGGATCATCGACCCGGACACCATCTACCAGCACGGCGACATAGCGGGAGTCGGATCCTCGCAGCCGGAGAATAGATTGTTGCCCCATCGCGCCTTCATTGGAAACGGAGAGGCCGGGAAGACGCGAGAGATAGCTGGATAGCTGCTGATCGCCGGCAGCAGACAGTTCCTCTTCGGAAACGACTGTGACACTGGATCCGGTACGCGACAGCGCCGTGGGCACCAGATTAGGCGAGAAGACAATTTCATCCAGATCGAAAATCGGCGCGTCCTGCGCGAAAACGGGGGCGGTGCCTGCCAGCAGGAATGCCATCAGGGAAAGGGGGTATTTCATGTTTATCTCCGTCAACGCCCGTGTCGGGCGCGTCCAAATCCAGAATATGTCGTTGGAAGGAGAGACTCCTCCGCAGACGGTGCATATGCCACCACTACGGATTAACCGTTATCCACGACGCGCCCCGCGTCCGGATAGGGTGATCACTCTGGCAGGTCTCCTGACTTGCGGGTCAAAGCTAGGCTGAGTCTTCCCAGGGTTATCCCCCAGTGACATGGTTCAGCGTCGCTCACCGCTTACAGTTGCGGGGGCAGTCCCGGATTTGCGACCCTGAGGCCGCGCACCGGATTCCCATTTTAACCGAACGGATACCCGTCCGGACCAGAACAATGATTTGGGTAAACAGAATTCGGTGGAGTCGCAACTGATTTCTGTTTTAGAAAAATCGTGTCATTTAGAACTGGCTGCAGCCGCGTCAAGTCATGGTGCGCTGTCGGTTACCCTGTCTGCGCAAAACCTTGCCCAATGCGGCGATCCCCTCGCGGATGCGATCATCGGACTGGGCAGAATAATTGATACGGGCGTGGTTGGCCTGTTCATGCACCGGAAAGAAGGTCTCCCCCGGCACATAGGCCACGCGCGCCTGCGGCAAGGCCACATTGCGCATGAACGCGGTTGCGTCGAAGCCCTCAGGGAAGGTCGCCCAGGTGAACAGGCCGCCCTCGGGGTCCGTCACCACGACGTCCTGTGGGAAATGCTGACGGATCGCATCCAGCATCACCTCTTTTTTGCGGCGATAGGCCGAGCGGAGAAGGTCAATGTGAGCCGACAGATCAAACCGGTCAAGAAACAGACTGGTTGCTGCCATGTTCAGGGTCGAGGTCTGGGTATCTGCCGCAACCTTGAGCAAGGCCATCTTCTCCAGAAGAACGGGCGCCGCTACCGCCCAACCGATCCGCAACCCCGGCACCAGTATTTTGGAAAAGCTGCCCAGATGGATCACCCGACCCTGGGTATCCAGCGATTTCAGAGTGGGTAGGGTTTCGCCCGCGAAACGTATGTGCCGATAAGGGGTATCTTCCAGGACGATCACATCGTGGATGTTGGCCAGTTCGACCAGACGGTGGCGACGTGCTAGTGAGAGGGTTACGCCGGTCGGGTTCTGAAAATCCGGCACCGTATAGATCATGCGGGCCCTGGGATTGGCCAGTAGCGCCGCCTCAAGCGCATCCATCCGCATGCCATCCGCATCCATCGGAACGGCGGCATAGCGGGGCTGGCTGGGGTTGAATGCGATCAGCGCACCCAGAAAGGTGGGGTCTTCGGTGATGATCACGTCGCCCGGATCGACCAGCATCTTTGCAGCGAAATCAAGACCTTGCTGCGATCCCTGAAGGATCAGCACATCTTCGGGGCGGCAGGTGGTGCCGTCGGCGACCATCAGGTCCGCGATCTGTTCCCGCAGGCGTGGCAGCCCGTCAGACGGAGCATATTGCATCGCGGCCCCACCCGGCGCGCGGATCACGTCACGGAACACCTGCTCAAGCTGTGCGGCAGGAAACAGACTGGCGTCCGGATAGCCGCCCCCGAACGAGATGATCGAGGGGTCCGCTCCCAACGCCAGAAGCTCCTTTATGGCGGAAGGTTCGACCTTTTCCATCCTCTGCGCGAATTGGGGTGACATTCGTTTCTCCTGCGTTCCTTCCACCGAAAGGGACACGCAAATGGCAACCGATGCAAGCAGATGCCGCTTCACGGTTTTCTGAGTGGCAAGTCGCGGACAGGAGGTTATCTTGCGAAACATGCATAAAATATCCCTTCGTATGAACCGACGCCAAATGCTCGCTGCCAGTGTTGCTGCCTTGGCCAGCCCGGGTGTTGCACAGATAGACCCATGGCGGGCGGTTGCGGACCGCGCGCGGGCGATGGATCAGTGTCATGCGCTGATGATCCGCGTGGGCGGGACCGAGGTTCTGGCCGAGGTGTTCCGGGGACCAAGCATCAACCGTGCAGTTCCCGTGAAGTCCGTTTCCAAGACGATCGTTGCGGCCTTGACCGGGGCGGCGCTGGAACGGGGCGAGATTCCCGCGATCACCGCAACGCTGGGAGAAGTGGCGCCACGCTTGGTTCCCCCCGGGGCAGACCCTCGAGTAGGCGCGCTGTCCATCGAGAATCTGGTGACGATGCAGGCTGGCCTGGAGAGGACATCGGGTGCGAATTACGGTGCCTGGATCAGCAGCGGGGATTGGGTGGCCGATGCGTTGTCACGGCCATTTGTGGCCGAGCCGGGCGAGCGGATGCTTTATTCCACCGGGAGTTTTCATGTTCTTGGGGCGATCCTGTCCGAGGTTGCCGGGGAAAGCCTGTTGCGTCTGACGCGTGAGCGGCTTGGCGATCCACTTGGGATCGAGGTTCCCGCATGGACGCGGGACCCGCAGGGGCGATATCTGGGCGGGAACGAGATGGCGCTGACCCTGTCAGCCATGGCACGGTTTGGCGAGTTGTATCTGGCTGGCGGTGTCTGGGAGGGGAAGCAGGTCCTGAGCCGGGACTGGGTCACCGCATCACTGCAACCCAAGACACGCTCGCCGTTTTCGGGGCTGGACTATGGGTATGGCTGGTTTCTGGGTCGCGCAGCGGGGCAGGATTACGCCTTGGCGCGGGGCTATGGTGGGCAGGTGATCTGCATCGTGCCGGGGCTGTCGCTGTCCTTGGCGCTGACATCGGACCCGACTCGGCCCGCGCGGAGCGAGGGTTATTTCGGCGACATCATGGCGCTGATTGAAGATGCCGTGATCCCGACAGGGATGGCCTGAAACAGACCGGTCCCAACATCGCAGACCCGCCTTCAGGTGGAGATGTTATCCACGCCGGGCAACCAAGGTTTGATGTCCAGAAGCGCCGTGCCGTCAAACGCATCAAGCGCGTCAACGGTCAGGACACCGGTTTCCGCGTCAATCGCCAGCAAACGCACACAAGCCATGGCCACGGGATTAGGCCGCGCTGGTGAGCGTAGCGCAAAGACGCCGCGTGGAACGGGATGATGCGCGGGGGCCTGCACAATCAGATCGCGCCGCGCGTCTGCCATCCAATACATCAGGATGATACCGTCCCCGACCGACAGGCCCTGCAAGCCAGACCGATAAGGGGGCATGACGTGAGCTTGAAACCGACCACCACGCGCGCGCGCTTCGGTGAGGTTCTTGGGGCAATCACCCTTGCGCCAAGGTGTTGACAGGTGGCCGATAAATGTCACGCCCGCATCAATCCGATCCGCCGGATCGAAGGGAAGCGCGATTTCACCCGGACGTGGGACGGAAGTCGCCATTCGTTTCACCCTTTCTGTGTGATCTGCGCCCCGGCAGCAGTTGCCGCAACCGGAGCGTGGATCAGGCTTCAGAAGTCGAGGTTTTCGACGTTCAGCGCGTTCTGCTGGATGAACTCGCGGCGCGGTTCGACCACATCGCCCATCAGCTTGGTGAACAGGTCATCCGCTTCGGCCATGTCATCGACCTTGACCTGCAGGAGGGTGCGCGCCTCGGGGTCGAGCGTGGTTTCCCATAGCTGTTCGGGGTTCATCTCGCCCAGACCCTTGTAGCGTTGCAGGGAGAGACCCTTCTCGCCTTCCTTGAGGATCGCATCCAGAAGGTCGAGTGGCCCGTGGATCAGTTGCGACCGATCCTTGCGGATCAGCTTGGCGGGCAGCGTATAGACCTCGCGCAAAGCGGCGCTCATCTGGTTGAGTTTGCGTGCCTCGCCCGAGCGGAGCACCTGCCCGTCCAGGGTGCGCACCTCCTCGACACCGCGCAGGACGCGGGACAGGCGGATGCCGTGATCCTGCGTGATACGCCCCGCCCAGCCGCGTTCGTATTCCACGGCGATCAGATCCAGCCGCTTGGCAACGGCATCGGCCACACCTTGCAGATCGGAATCCGCGCGGCCTTGGGCAAAGGCCTCGGCGATGGCGGATTGTTCAAGGATGTGGCGAGGATAGTGGGTCGGGAACGCCTCAAGAATACGGCGGACCTGACGGGCTTCCTCGACGATGCGGACCAGATCCTGACCCGAGACATCCTCGCCGGAACCAAGACGCAACACCGCGCCTTCGGTGCCCTGTTCGATCAGGTAATTCTCCATTGCGGTCTGGTCCTTGAGGTAAACCTCGGACTTACCGCGCCCGACTTTGTAGAGCGGCGGCTGCGCGATATAGAGATAGCCGCCCTCAATCAGCTGCGGCATCTGACGGTAGAAAAAGGTCAAAAGCAGCGTGCGGATATGCGCACCGTCCACGTCGGCGTCGGTCATGATGACGATCTTGTGGTAGCGCAGTTTCTTGATGTCGAATTCGTCGCGCCCGATCCCGGTGCCCAGCGCCATGACGAGGTTGCCGATCTCCTGACTGCCCAGCATCCGGTCAAACCGGGCACGTTCCACGTTCAGGATTTTACCCTTGAGCGGCAGGATCGCCTGTGTCCGGCGGTCGCGTCCGGTCTGGGCCGAACCGCCGGCACTGTCACCCTCGACAAGGAAGACTTCGGTCTTGGAAGGGTCTTTTTCCGAGCAATCCTTGAGCTTGCCTGCAAGGAAGTTCACATCCATCGCGGTTTTGCGGCGGGTCAATTCACGCGCCTTGCGTGCCGCTTCGCGCGCCAGCGCCGCCTCGACGATCTTGCCTACGATCACCTTGGCCTGCGAGGGGTTCTCTTCGAACCACTCGGCCAGCTTTTCGTTCACAAGGTTCTCGACTGCGGGGCGCACCTCGGAGCTGACCAGCTTGTCCTTGGTCTGGCTGGAGAATTTCGGATCGGGGACCTTGACGGAGAGAACACAGGTCAGCCCCTCGCGCGCATCGTCGCCCGTGAAGGCGACCTTCTCGCGCTTGGCGATCCCGCTGGACTGGGCGTAATTGTTGATCGTCCGGGTCAGCGCGCCACGGAAACCGGCCATATGGGTGCCGCCATCGCGCTGCGGGATGTTGTTGGTGAAGGGCAGCACGTTTTCATGGTAGCTGTCATTCCACCACATCGCCACTTCGACCCCGATCCCATCCTTTTCACCGGTCATGTAGATCGGTTCGGCCATGATCGAGGATTTGGAACGGTCGAGGTATTTCACGAATTCCCGTACACCGCCCTCATAGAACAACTCGGTCTTGAGGGGTTCTGCCGGGCGCAAGTCTTCGAGGATGATCCGCGCGCCTGAGTTCAGGAAGGCTAGTTCGCGCAGACGCTTTTCCAGCGTTTCGAATGAATATTCAAGGTTCGAGAACGTGCTGGTCGAAGCAAGAAAGCGGACCTCTGTACCTTTCTGGCCATTGGCGTCGCCCACCACACGCAGGCTCTCAACCGTGAAACCACCTTCAAAGCGGGCGTAATGCTCTTTTCCTTCGCGCCAGATCCGCAGTTCCAGCCAGTCAGAGAGTGCGTTCACCACGGACACACCCACGCCGTGCAGACCGCCCGAGACCTTGTAAGAGTTCTGATCGAATTTGCCGCCTGCGTGCAGCTGGGTCATGATGACCTCGGCGGCGGAAACGCCCTCACCCTCGTGGATACCGACGGGAATGCCGCGCCCGTTATCGCGCACAGAAACACTGTTATCGGCGTGGATGATCACATGGACATGGTCGGCATGACCGGCCAGCGCTTCGTCAATGCCGTTGTCCACGACCTCATAGACCATGTGGTGCAGACCCGACCCGTCGTCGGTATCGCCGATATACATGCCGGGCCGCTTGCGAACAGCCTCCAACCCCTTGAGAACCTTGATAGAATCCGCGCCGTATTCCTCGGGGATCTTTTCGATGTCGGACATTCCGCCAATCCTTCTTTATTCCCGGATTTTATACGAAACCTTGGGGGGAATGTCACGCGATTGCCCCATATTTTGCGTCACAGCAGCGGGATAATGAGGCCTACCAGACAGAGCAGGACACCTGCCACGATATTCACCCGCCTGAGCGCGGCTGGCGATGTCAGAAGACGCCGCGCGCGGTCAACCGACATGGCCATAAGAAGGTTGCCCATCAGCGGGATCGTGGCGGAAATCGCAAGGATCGCTGCAATGTCCCACGCGGTGATCGTGGTCAGGTCAAAGAATCCGGGCAATACCCCCATGTAGAACAGGACCGCCTTGGGATTGCCTACGATGACGGCAACACCAGCCATGAACCCGGCCCAGCGTCCCGGACGTGTCAGGCGGCTATCGGTGCCGATCGTGTGGCCTGCATGCCGGATCAGCATCACCCCCATGAACAGGAACATTCCCGCCGCCACATATCGCATCACGGTCATGAAACCGTCAAACATGGACACGACCCAAGCCACGCCAAGAATCGCCAGCATCGGCCAGAGGATGTCGCCCAACACCACCCCCACAGCCAGTGGCCAAGCCGAGGCAAAACCGCCAGACAGCGCGCGCGCGGTCAACGCCACCCAGACCGGACCGGGAGTCAGGAACAGGATCAGGATCGCACCGGCGTAAAGCAACAGATCAGCGGGTGTGGCGGTCATGACAGGGGCTTTCGACGCAGGGGGCTTAGGATGCCGTTCCCCCTTATTGCTCTGAAATCACCGATGTTCCAGCGTCTTCCGTCACTTCAAACATCTGTGCTCGGTCGGCTATGGTATCGAACAGTTCAGGCCCGGTTCCGGTCATCCATGCCTGCGCACCAAGGGCGCAGATTTCGTCATAGAGTGCGGCGCGCCTTCCCGCGTCCAGATGGGCCGCCACCTCGTCCAACAACAGCAAGGGCGGTGCTCCGAAGTCGCGTGACAGCCCACGTGCATTGGCAAGGATCAAGGAGACCAGCAGCGCCTTCTGCTCTCCGGTCGAGCAGTCGAAAGCGGGCACACCCTTGGCGGCATAGACGGCGTAAAGGTCGCTGCGATGGGGTCCGACCAGACTGCGCCCGGCGGCCAGATCGCGGAAACGGCTTTCGCGCAGCGCATCCAGCAGATCGCCCTCTGACCCGGGCATCTCACCTTCGGTCTGTTGCAGGTCAAGCTCGGCCGCGGGAAAGGCGGTTTCCGCTTGATCCTGGGCGGCACGCAGCTGATCCAGCGCCGCCAGACGGTTGGCATGGATCGCCGCCCCAGAGCGGGCCATCTGTGCCTCGATCGCACCATACCAATGCGTGTCGCGGACCTGATCCTTGAGCAAGCGATTGCGTTCGCGCATCGCTTTTTCATAGGTCAGGCTGGCCTCGGCATGATCGGGGATGAAGCTCATCGTCATGCGGTCCAGAAATCGGCGCCGTCCGTCGGCCCCTTCGATCCAGAGCCGGTCCATCGCCGGGATCAGCCACAACACGCGGGCAATACGCCCAAGCGCCAGTTGCGTGACAGGCTTGCTGTCGATGTTGACCTGTCGCGATGCGCCTTCCTCGGACCAGATCGCCACCTCGTGCATCTGGTAAAGACTGCGCAATATTCCCGTCACCTTCCAACCCAGCGATTCCGGGCGCCGCCCCATCTCGGCGGCACTGGCCCGGCGCAACCCGCGACCGGGCGAGAACAGGGACACGGCTTCCAGCAGGTTGGTCTTTCCGGCGCCGTTCGGCCCATGCAGGGCAATGGGCCGCCCGTCCAACTCCATCCGCCCGGTGCGATGCGAGCGGAAATGGGACAGAGTCAGTTCGGTCAGATACAGGCCAGACACGCCCCGGCCTTTCTATGGTGAAGGTGCTGCTGTCACACGCGCATCGGCATGACGACATAAACGGCCGACATGTCGTTGCCTTCGCGCATCAGCGTGGGATCACCAGCAGAGTTGAACAGGAACACTGCGTTCTCGCGGTCCACCTGACTCGCGATTTCCAACAGGTATTTCGCGTTGAAACCGATTTCCAGCCGCTCATCGCCATAGGCAACGGCCAGCTCTTCTTCGGCGGCACCGCTGTCGGGCGCGTTCACGGACAGGATCAGGCGATCCTCATCAAGCGAGAGCTTCACGGCGCGCGAACGCTCCGACGACACCGTGGCCACACGGTCCACAGCAGCGGCAAAATTGCGGGCATCCACCTCAAGACGGCGGGTATTGCCCTGTGGGATCACGCGGGTGTAATCGGGGAAGGTCCCGTCGATAACCTTGGAGGTCAGGGTGATGTCAGGCGTCGCAAACCGCACCTTGGTTTCAGACACAGATACGGCGATTTTCATGTCGTCATCATCCAAGAGCTTGCGCAGTTCGCCCACAGTCTTGCGGGGGACGATCACGCCCGGCATACCTTCGGCACCCATCGGCAGTTCCGCATCGATGCGCGCCAGACGGTGACCATCGGTTGCGACGCAGCGCAGCACGGGGCCGGCCTCGCCCGTCGCCACATGCATATAGACGCCGTTCAGATAATATCGCGTCTCCTCGGTCGAGATCGCGAACTTCGACTTGTCGAACAGTCGCCGCAGCACACCGGCCGGCGCGCTGAAATTGCTGGCATAATCCGAGGACGCCATGACCGGGAAATCTTCCTTGGGCAGCGTTGCCAGATTGAAATGCGACCGTCCCGCCTGCACAGTCAGTCGTCCAGCGGCGCTGTCATCGGAAAGCGTCACAAGCGATCCATCTGGCAATTTGCGCACGATCTCATGGAGCATGACGGCAGACACCGTTGTCGAGCCAGCCCGCTCGACCTGTGCGGGGGCCTTGTCCAACACTTCGATATCAAGATCAGTGGCGCGGAAGGTAACCGTGCTCCCCTCAGCCTCGATCAAGACATTGGCAAGGATCGGAATGGTGTTGCGCCGTTCGACGACCGACTGCGCCTGTGACACGGCTTTCAGAAGCGTGCCGCGTTCGATGCTGAATTTCATTCCGTCGCTCCCAATCCGATGGCCGTCGTTCCGCCCATCTGTCCATCCGAGGGCGTAGCCGGGATGGGCAAGGTATCCCAAATACTTGCCCGCTCAAGGCTTTTCTTGCGTTTTCCGCTGGAAAATCCGGCCCGTCAAGACCACAGGGGCCGCTCGGGGTGCAAAATGCCCGAAGACGGCCCGCCAGGGTCGGATCGAGGGCCTCACGCCTCAAGCGTGCGGCGCAGCATCTCGATGTCTTCGGCGATCTGACCATCCTGAACGCGGAGCTCTTCGATCCGTCTCACACCATGCATCACGGTGGTGTGGTCGCGCCCTCCGAAGCGGCGCCCGATCTCGGGCAGGGAGCGGCTGGTCAACTGTTTGCACAGATACATCGCCACCTGACGCGGGCGGGCATAGCTGCGGACGCGTTTGGGCCCGATCATGTCGGACAGGCGAATATTGTAATGTTCGGACACGCGGCGCTGGATCTCCTCGATGGTGATCTTGCGCTCGGACGCACGCAGAACGTCAGCCAGACAATCCTGCGTCAGCTCCATCGTGATCTCGCGACCGACAAGGCTGGCAAAAGCATAAAGCCGGGTCAGCGCTCCCTCGAGAACGCGGACATTGGTGCTGATCCGATGGGCCAGAAACTCCAGCACGGAGTTCGAGATTTCGAGCCCCGGATACTGGCTGCGGTAATAGTCGACCTTGGATTGCAAGATGCCAAGGCGCAGCTCGTAATCGGTCGGGTGCAGATCTACGACCAGTCCGCATTGCAGGCGCGACTTGATGCGGTCTTCCAGATCCTTGATCTCACCCGGGGCGCGATCCGCCGATATGATGATCTGCTTGTTGCCGTCCACCAGCGCGTTGAACGTGTGAAAGAATTCTTCCTGCGTGCTGTCCTTGCCGGCGATGAATTGCACGTCATCAACCATCAAAACATCCACGGCGCGGAAAATCTGTTTGAAATCCATCATTTTGCGGTCACGAAGCGCCTGCACAAAGCGATACATGAACTGTTCGGCCGACAGGTAGACCACGTTCAGATCCGGGCGTTTTGTCTGTAACTCCCATGCGATGGCATGCATCAGGTGGGTTTTACCCAAACCGACCCCCCCGTAAAGAAACAGCGGGTTGAAGGTCACTGGGCCGCCTTCGGCCACGCGGCGTGCTGCGGCATGGGCCAGTTCGTTCGGTTTGCCAACAACGAAACTGTCAAAAGTAAAGCGCCGGTCAAGCGGCGCACCGGGCAGCTGGTCTGTGGACAATGCAACGGCAGCGGCCGCGTTATCGGCGGCGGACGCCACCGGAACCGACGCGGGACGCTGCGCCGAATTGGCGGGGACGCGGAAACTGACGCGGCGGACGGTCTGACCTGCTTCTGACAACTGGTGCAGGATCAGATCACCGAAATTCTGCGCAACATAATTTCCCAAGAAGTTGGTCGGCACATGAAAGGTCGCAACGCCTTCCGAGATGTCCGAGAATTCAAGCGGCTCAATCCAGTTGGCATAGTTATTCTTGCCCACTGTAGAGAGAAGTTTCCGCTGCAGCTGTCCCCATTGTTCTTGTGTCATTCGTCCCCAAGTCCCGCCTGTTCAAGTCCTGCGAGGTCACACTTGTCCGGGTCAATGAACCAAACCAATCCTGTGCATTGCCGCAGCGACAATGCGCAAGATCCATTGGTCTTGACCGATCAGTACAGAATGTCACACCCACAAACCACAACCCGTCCCAAAAGGTCGTGGATGCCTTGCAGAT
>NCJR01000393.1 GCA_002282555.1 Rhodobacterales bacterium 34-62-10 | reverse complement strand
CCCCCTCAGGAGAACGAACATGAAAAAGCAAATCCTCGCCAGCCTTGTTATTGCCGCTCTGTCCGCCAGTGCTTTCGCCGCCACGCTTCGGGACATACCTGCGCGAAGCCGGTGGTGATCGTCATAGGGCGATGGATCTCTATTGCTGGAATACAGAGATATCAGCCGCTTTCTATGTTGTTCTGCAGTTCTGCGAGCTCTCGATCCGAAATGGCGCTGTAGAGGCCGTAGAAGCCGTCTTCGGCCCAAACTGGCACCTGAACCGTGGTTTCGTCTACACTCTGCCGGTCCTCCGTGGCAATCGGGGCTATCAGCCCCGCAATGACCTTCAATCATGCGCGGCCCGACTTCCCACCGCAGGTAAGGTCGTCGCCGAGCTCAAGTTCGCCTTTTGGCAAAGCCTGTTCGTAAAAGGCCAACAGGCTCGAATCTGGGACACGCATCTGGCACGCGCTTTCCCCGGCTACGACAGAGCACTTACGCTCGCGCAAGCGCGCACTCAAATGTTCGACAACATTGAAAAGATCCGAAAACTACGCAACCGCGTTGCACTGAATCGCCCCGGTTTCATCGGAGACCTATAGCTTCATTTCACGCGACCATATCGAGCACGTCGCGCTGTGCATAGAAGTTCTCTTCAGCCTCTGCTGGCGGGATGTTTCCGATGGGGCCAAGCAGGCGTCTGTGGTTGAACCAATCGACCCAGCCGAGGGTGGCCATTTCCAGATCCTGCATGTTGCGCCACGGGCCCTGACGATGAACGAGCTCGGTTTTGTAGAGCCCGTTGATCGTTTCAGCCAAGGCGTTGTCATAAGAATCCCCGACGCTGCCGACCGATGGTTCAATGCCTGCTTCGGCCAAACGCTCGGTATAGCGAATGGACAAATATTGCCCGCCGCGATCCGAATGATGGATCAATCCCCCTTTTTGAACAGGCCGTCGATCATGCAGGGCCTGTTCCAAAGCATCGAGAACAAAGTCAGTTTTTGCTGACCGTGAGACCCGCCATCCGACGATGCGATCAGCGAAGGTGTCGATGACAAAGGCCACATAGATGAAGCCCTGCCACGTGGACACATAGGTAAAATCGCTGACCCAGAGCAGGTTCGGTGCAGGCGCCCGGAACACGCGATTTACCTTGTCGCGCGGACAGGGCGCTGACGTGTCAGGGACCGTCGTCTTGACCACCTTTCCACGCACGGCACCACGGATGCCGATCTGTTTCATCAGCCGCTCCACCGTGCAACGCGCCAGATCAAAGCCCTCGCGCTTCAGCTGATGCCATGCCTTACGGACCCCGTAGACCTGGTAATTCTCATCCCAAACCCGTTTGATCTGCGGACGCAGCTCTGTGTCGCGCTGATGCCGCGCCGAAGCTTTGGCCGGATCGGCTTGGCACGCCAGGCGATGATAATATGTCGACGGCGCGATCGGCAGGACTCTACAGATCGACTCGACGCCGTAAACAATGCGCTGATCGTCAATGAAGGCGATCATCGCTTCAGTGGGCGGTCGAGTTCCGCCTGCGCAAAATATGCTGACGCCTTGCGCAGGATCTCATTCGCCTGGCGAAGCTCCCGGTTTTCCCGTTCCAGCGACTTAATGCGATCACGTTCTTCGGTTGTCACTCCGTCGCGCATGCCGCTGTCCTTCTCGGCCTGCTTGACCCATTCGCGCAGGGTCTGGGGAATACAGCCGATCTTCGGTGCAATGGCCGCAATCGCGCCCGCCTGCGTTTCGTATGAGCCTTGGTGCTCGAACACCATCCGGACCGCACGTGCGCGGACCTCGGGCGAGTAGCGATTTGCCATTTTGCTTTTTGTCATATCCATCATCCTTACTTAAGTTGATGGTCTCCGACAAACTCGGGGCGATTCACTACACCAGCACGACCGACATGATGCAGAAGCTCCAGGCCGCCCGCCGCGACCTCGCCCTCGAGGCCGCCCTCGCCAAGCTCGACAAGTTCGATCTCAT
>NCJR01000071.1 GCA_002282555.1 Rhodobacterales bacterium 34-62-10 | reverse complement strand
CACCGACCCGGTGGTCATCATGCTGATCACGCATGGCAATTCCGTTCTCATGGGGCGCTCACCCGGTTGGCCCGAGGGGATGTATTCCCTGCTGGCCGGATTCATCGAGCCCGGCGAAACGATCGAGGCCGCCGTGCGCCGGGAAGTCTGGGAGGAGGCGGGTATCCGTGTCGGACAGGTTGATTATCTTGCCAGTCAGCCCTGGCCATTTCCGTCATCCCTGATGCTGGGATGTCGGGGCGAGGCGACCAGTCGTGACATCACAATCGATCCGGTCGAGATCGAGGATGCGATCTGGGTCAGCCGTGACGAGATGCTGGAGGCCTTTGCGGGGCGGCACCCGAAATTGCTCCCCGCCCGCAAGGGGGCGATTGCGCATTTCATCCTCAGCAATTGGCTTGCGGACAGGCTTGATTGACATGAAATCATGCACAGATACTTTTCTTGTCCACGTCGCCCGGGGGTATCTGTGCGTCCGACCCTGCGGACAACCCTGTCCCGAGATGGTACAGTCCTGCCCGACACAAAGTAATGAGTGAAACCTTATGAAATTCTCGACAAAAGAAGATATCGAGGCGCCGATCGAGCAGGTCTTTGCTCTGGTCAGTGACTTTGAGGCATTGGAGCGTGCGGCCCTGCGGCGCGGGGCCGAAGTGCAGCGCATGGACAGTCTGCGCAAACCCGGTATCGGCATGCGATGGACGGCGTCCTTTGTGGCGCGCGGGCGGCAACGCCAGCTTGACATCGAGATGACAGAGTTTGAACCGCCGCACATGATGCGATTTCATTCCGTGGCGCAGGGTCTGGAAACCGACATGAAAGTCGAGCTTGTCGCGCTGTCGCGGGGGCGGACCCGGCTGAGTATCGATCTTGAGCTGAAACCCAAGTCGATTTCGGCGCGGCTTCTGGTGCAATCGCTCAAGCTGGCGCGGACAAATCTGAACAAGAAGTTCCATCTGAGGATGGCGGATTATGCGCGCGATCTGGAAGACCGCGCGAAAAAGGCGACGTGAACCCGAGATCAGGCTTGCGCGCTGGCCTCGGGGTTGACCAGATGGATCGGTGCGCCCCCGGCATAGGCGTTGATCTGGTCGTAAATGTCGCCGAATTGCATATCCAGCTCGTCTTCGGTCACATAGCCGATATGGGGTGTGCAGATCACATGCGGATGCGACATCAGCGGATCGGCGGGGTCGGTCAGGGGTTCGGTGTCAAAGACATCCAGCGCTGCCATGCCGGGGCGACCAGCATTCAGCCCGTCCAGCAATGCGCCGGGGGCGATCAGCGCCGCGCGTGATGTGTTCACCAGAACCGATCCGGCGCGCATCTGCGCCAGATCGTCGGCGGTGATGATCCCGCGCGTCTGCGGTGTCAGCTTCACATGCAGGCTGATCACGTCGCAGCCGCCAAAGAACGCCTCGCGGCTGTCGGGCACAAAAAGGCCATCGGCCCGCGCCCGTTCCTGTGCTGCGTCAGAACCCCAGACATGCACGGGCATCCCGAAGGCGCGTGCATAGCCTGCGACAACGCCCGAGACGCGACCATAGCCATAAAGACCCAAGGGCCGACCGCGCAGAGTGCGACCGACGCCCATCTGCCAGTCCCCGGCGCGCAACGATGCCATCTGCTGCGGGATCTGGCGCATCGCGGCCAGGATCAGACCCCATGTCAGTTCTGCCGCCGCATAGGAGGGCAGGCCCGCGCTCATGTTTGACGATAGCAGCACACCATGACGGGTGCAGGCCGTAACATCCACATGCGGATAAGGCCCGCGCTGCGAGATCAGGCGCAGGTGCGGCAGACGCTCCAGCAGCGCCGCCGTGATGGGCGTCCGCTCGCGGAACAGCACCAGCGCCTCGGCCCCGGACAGCCTGTCCGCCAGCATGTCGATATTCTCGACATGATCGGTCCATACCGTCACCTCATGCCCCTGCATCCGGGCAAAAGAGGGCAGGCCGCGCAGCGTGTCGAACCAGTCGTCAAGGATGTGGATTTTCATGAGCGTCCTTTCATCCGCAGGATGCGCGGGTCAATAGCGTTTGGGATCGGCGGGATAGACACCCAGAATCGTCAGCTCGTTCGTGAAATATCCCAACTCCTCAAGCGCCAGACGGACATTGGCATCGTCCGGGTGGCCTTCGATATCGGCGTAGAACTGCGTGGCGGTGAAAGAGCCACCCACCATATAGCTTTCCAGCTTGGTCATGTTGACGCCATTGGTCGCGAAACCGCCCATCGCCTTGTAAAGGGCCGCCGGGATGTTGCGGACCTGAAAGATGAACGTGGTCATCATGTGGTCCGACCGGCGGCTGAGATCGGCTTTGGGGGCCATCAGCAGAAAGCGTGTCGTGTTGTGTCCGTGATCCTCGATATCCCGGGCCAGAATGTCGAGCACGTGAATCTGCGCCGCCAGTTCGCTGGCCAGCACACCTTGGTCACTTGGTCCACCGCGCGCCAGTTCCGCGGCGGCTCCGGCGCTGTCGGCCGCA
The DNA here is from genome assembly GCA_002282555.1 of Rhodobacterales bacterium 34-62-10. Classification (GTDB taxonomy): domain Bacteria; phylum Pseudomonadota; class Alphaproteobacteria; order Rhodobacterales; family Rhodobacteraceae; genus Seohaeicola. The sequence goes on along the minus strand of NCJR01000071.1, from coordinate 6,010 downwards.
GCCTCGGGCGTGATGCCATGGGCGTCCAGAAAGGCGCGGGCCTGCGGGATCAGCACCAGATGCGCGCGCACCTTGCGGATATCCTCGAGCCGCGTGCCGGGGCGCGCCATCAGGCAGATGCGGACACGCACGAAGACCTCGTCCACGATATGCAGGCCGGATTGCGGTAACAGACGGTGGATGTCGGTCACCCGGCCATAGGTCGAATTTTCAACTGGCAGCATCGCCATCTGTGCACGACCCGAATTGACCGCCTCGATCACGTCCTCGAAGGTGCGGCAGGGCAGCGCCTCCATATCGGGGCGGGCAGCGACGCAGGCCTCGTGGGAATAGGCACCGAGGTCTCCTTGGAAGGCGATACGTTGGGTCATGCGGTCAATTCCTGTCGAATTCGGATCACTTTTCGCGCCCGAGGGCGTTTGGTCGCGGTAACTATACCTTGCCACGCACAAGGGGAAGCAATAGATACCCGCCGGACAGCGACCTATCTTCAACCGATTCAACGGACGGGCGAGACATGCTTGATACGATGACCTTCACCAAGACACTGGGTGCATTCTGCGGCGCCTTGCTGATTTTCCTGCTGGCCAAATGGGGTGCGGAAGAACTGTACCACACAGGCGGCGGTCATGGTGATGTGCAACAGGCCTATGTGATCGACACGGGTGAAGAAGAAGTTGCCGAGGTTGAGGAAGAGGTTGATTTTGCAACCCTTCTCGCATCGGCCGACGTTGGCGCAGGCGCGCGTCAGTTCAACAAATGTGCGGCCTGCCACAAGCTGGAAGATGGCGCGAACGGCACCGGCCCGCATCTTTATGGTGTGGTTGGTCGTGCGAAAGGCGCGGTCGCCGGGTTCGGTTACTCTGGCGCAATCGGCACCGATGACGTGTGGTCCCCCGAGAACCTGTCGGCCTTCATCGAAAACCCGCGCGAATATGCACCCGGCACCTCCATGGCCTTCGCCGGCTTGAAGTCGCCCGAGGATCGCGCCGATCTGATCGCCTATCTGGACAGCATCGGTAACTGATCCGTTCTGTTTGCAGGTTCCAAAAGACCGCCCGTGCACTGCATCGGCGGTCTTTTTCATGGCCTGACACGCCTTTGATGCCGATCACGGAAAGATCACTTAATCTCAACTTGAATATGGCCCTTGCCGCCCTTTAGCTTAGGTAAGTCATGTAGGATCGGTTTGATCCGGTCACACCGTAGGAGGATGAGCATTTGAACCGGCCCCGCAACAGCGCCGCCGCGCGCACCGTCCAGCCCTTCTCGAACATGATTGTCCCGGCTGCGCTGGCGCTGATCGCATCCTTCGTCTTGGTCTTGGCAGCGATGACGCCTGTCAGGGCGGAAGAGCGGATCATCCGGGCCCATGGCATCTCGACCTTCGGCGAGTTGAAATACCCCGAAGGTTTTGCGCATTTCGATTACGTCAATCCCGATGCGCCCAAGGGAGGCACGTTCTCGACATGGGGGTTCGGCACATTCGACAGCCTTTCGCCCTATATCCTCAAGGGCAATGCCGCGGCGCTGTCCACGGTGTTCTTCGATACATTGATGACAGGCTCTCTGGATGAACCTGACGCGATGTATGGGCTGGTGGCTCATACGATCGAATATCCCGAAAGCCGCGAATGGGCGATTTTCCACATGCGCCCCGAGGCGCGTTTTTCGGATGGAACGCCCGTCACCGCCCATGACGTTGTGTTCAGCTACGAGGTACTGCGCGACAAGGGGCAACCGTCCTATCGCGTGTTGTTCCGGGATTTCCAAACGGTCGAGGCGCTGGACGATCATACGGTCAAGTTCACCTTCAACCCGGACGGTGCCCTGCGCGAATTGCCCATGAGCGCGGCAGGCCTGCCTATCTTTTCGCGCGCCTACTATGAGACCCGCGATTTCGCCGAATCCACGTTGGAGCCGCCGCTTGGCTCTGGTCCCTATGTTCTGGACCGGGTCGATGCCGGTCGTTCCGTCAGCTACAAGCGGCGTGATGATTACTGGGCGCGCGATCTGAACGTGAATGTGGGCACCAATAATTTCGATATCCTTCAGGTCGAGTATTTTGCCGATTACACCACGGCGTTCGAGGCGTTCAAAGCCGGTGCCTATATGTACCGCGAGGAGTTCATGTCGCTGATCTGGGCCACGGGATACGATTTCCCCGCTGTCCAAAGCGGCGCCGTCAAGGTGGAAACCCTGCCCGATGGTCGCCCGGCGGGGACGCAGGGCTTCTGGTTCAACCTGCGCCGCCCGGTGTTCGAGGATCCGCGCGTGCGGCAGGCGCTGGGCATGGCGTTCAATTTCGAATGGGCCAATGAAAGCCTGTTCTATGGTATCTATGCCCGCACCGACAGTTTCTGGGAAAACTCGACCATGCAGGCCGAGGGGTTGCCGACCGAGGCAGAACTGGCCCTGCTGGAACCCCTGCGCGAACACCTGCCTGAGGCGGTGTTCTCTGAGCCGGCCTTCAGCCCCGCGGAATCCGATCCCGCCAGCGTCGCCGACCGCCGCGCCTTGCGTCAGGCGGGCCGCTTGCTCGAGGAGGCGGGTTGGACCGTCGGCCCCGATGGGATCCGCGTGAACGCGGCGGGGGATCCGCTGCGGATCGAGGTGCTGAACGACAGCGCCAGTTTCGAGCGGATCATCAACCCCTATGTCGAAAACCTGCGCCGGCTTGGTGTGGATGCGGTCTATACCCGCGTCGACAGCGCGCAGTCGCAGGAGCGTGAAAAGACCTTCGATTTCGATATCGTGACGCGCCGTTATTCCATGTCGCAGACACCGGGGATCGAATTGCGCGGCATTTTCGGCGGCGAGGCCGCGAATGTGGAAGGGTCCAACAATATCGCAGGCATCAATAACCCGGCAGTGGATGCCCTGATCAAGACGATCGAGACCGCCACCAGCCGCGAGGATCTTGAAACTGCGGTCTCTGCGCTGGACCGGGTGCTGCGGGCCATGCATATCTGGGTGCCCCAATGGTACAAGGGCGAGCATAACATCGCCTATTTCGATATGTATGAGCGCCCCTATACCGATAATCCGCCGCCCAACGGGATGGGCGAGTTGTCGATCTGGTGGTTCAATCCCGAAAAGGCGCAGGCGCTGCGTGCCTCTGGCGCGATACGCTAGGGCCACGACATGGGAGCCTATATCCTTCGCCGTCTGGCGCTGATCATCCCCACGCTGCTGGGCATCATGGTGATCAATTTCGCGCTGGTGCAATTCGTACCGGGCGGGCCGATCGAGCAGGTCTTGGCACAGGTGCAGGGCCAGGGCGATGTGTTCGAGGGCTTTGCCGGGGGCGGTGACGCCGGTGTCAGCGCCGGGGCCGGATCAGACAGCGAATACGCCGGAGCGCGGGGTCTGCCGCCCGAGTTCATCGCCCAACTGGAAAAGGAATTCGGCTTCGACAAGCCGCCGCTGGAGCGGTTCTTTACCATGTTGTGGAACTATATGCGGCTGGATTTTGGCGAAAGCTATTTTCGCTCGATCAGCGTGATCGATCTGGTGATCGAGAAGATGCCGGTGTCGATCACGCTTGGCCTGTGGTCAACGCTGATCGCCTATGCCGTGTCGATCCCCTTGGGGATTCGCAAGGCTGTCAAGGATGGCTCGCCTTTCGACACATGGACATCGGCCATGATCATCGTGGCCTATGCCATCCCCGGTTTCCTGTTTGCGATCCTGCTGCTGGTTCTGTTCGCGGGTGGATCATATTTCCAGATTTTCCCGCTCAGGGGTCTGACATCGGACAACTGGGAGGAGCTGTCCTTGCTGGGCAAGGTGGCCGATTATTTCTGGCACATCGCGCTGCCTGTGACAGCCTCGACCATCTCGGCCTTTGCCACGCTCACACTGCTGACCAAGAACAGCTTTCTGGACGAGATCAAGAAACACTATGTCATGACCGCCCGCGCCAAGGGGCTGTCTGAGAAAAAGGTGCTTTATGGTCATGTCTTTCGCAACGCGATGCTGATTGTGATCGCGGGCTTTCCGGCGGTGTTCATTGGCGTGTTCTTTGGCGGGTCGCTGATCATCGAGACGATTTTCTCGCTGGACGGTCTGGGCCGCCTTGGGTTCGAGGCGGCAGTGGCGCGGGATTATCCGGTGATTTTCGGCACGCTTTTCATCTTTGGCCTGATCGGGCTGGTGGTGGGCATCCTGTCGGACCTGATGTATGTGCTGGTCGATCCGCGCATCGACTTTGAAAAAAGGGAGGGTTAAGCGATGAGCACCCTGCCTGATCCCACCGTGACGCCCGCACCCTTGCCCGCCGACATCGCCGCACCGAAAAAGGCGTTCCTGTCGCCGCTGAACCAGCGCCGCTGGAACAATTTCAAGCGCAATCGCCGGGCCTTCTGGTCCTTGATCATCTTTTCGGTGCTGTTCGGATTGTCCTTGTTTGCCGAGTTCATCGCCAATGACAAACCGATCCTCGTGAAATATCAGGGCGAGTTTTACGCGCCGATCTTCCGCTTCTATCCCGAAACCACCTTTGGCGGCGATTTCCAGACCGAAGCGCCTTATCGCGATATCGAGGTGCAGTGCCTGATCGTATCGGGCGGGTTGGAGGATTGCTTTGATGATCCCCAAGGGATCATGCAGCAAGCCGAGAGCGGGATGGTCAACGGGCAGGCGATCGAGCCTGGTTGGGCCATGTGGCCGCTGATCCCCTACAGCTATCGCACCACGGTGGATCGCCCGGGTGCTGCCCCCTTGCCGCCCAATGGTCAGAACTGGCTGGGCACGGATGATACCAAGCGCGACGTGATGGCGCGCGTGATCTATGGCTTCCGCCTGTCGATCCTGTTCACGCTGATCGTGACCACGCTGGCCTCGCTTGTCGGTATTCTGGCCGGGGCGGTGCAGGGGTATTTCGGCGGCTGGGTCGATCTGATCTTTCAGCGGATCATCGAAATCTGGGGGGCGACCCCGGCGCTTTATGTGATCATCATCCTGTTCGCCATTCTGGGGCGAAGTTTCTGGCTATTGGTGTTTATCACCGTGCTCTTTGGCTGGACGGCGCTGGTGGGCGTGGTGCGGGCCGAATTCCTGCGGGCGCGCAATCTGGAATATGTCCGCGCGGCCAAGGCGCTGGGGGTCAGCAACACCACGATCATGTTCCGTCACATGCTGCCCAACGCGATGGTGGCGACGGTGACCATGCTGCCCTTTATCGTCACCGGCACCATTGCCACGCTCGCAGGGCTGGATTTTCTGGGCTTCGGTCTGCCGTCCTCCTCCCCCTCGCTGGGTGAGTTGACGCTTCAGGCCAAGCAGAACCTGCAGGCCCCTTGGCTGGGCTTCACCGCGTTTTTCGTGTTTGCCATCATGTTGTCGCTGCTGGTTTTCATCTTTGAAGGTGTGCGCGATGCGTTTGATCCCAGAAAGACCTTTCAATGAGCCTGCTTGAGGTCAAGGATCTGAACGTGTCGTTCCGGCAGGACGGCAAACTGACCCATGCCGTGCGCGGTGTCAGTTTCACGCTGGATCGCGGGCAAACCGTGGCACTGGTGGGTGAAAGTGGATCGGGCAAGTCCGTGACCGCGCTGAGCACTGTGTCATTGCTGGGGGATAGCGCGCAGGTCACGGGGTCCGTGACCTATGACGGGCAGCAGATGATCGGCGCGGATGCCGAAGCGATCGACAAGGCCGAAGACCGCCAGAAATTCCGCGATGCGATGGACAAGATCGGGCTGGAAAGCGCGCGCAGCGGGGTCGCGCATAATGTCGATCAGGCGTTTGAAATCCTCGAACGCACGGGCCTTCCCAGCATCATCCGCCCCAGTTTTACTCTGGGCGGCACCGGCGGCGGGATAGCCTATAACAAGGCCGAGTTCGAACGGATCGTCAAGGAAGGGCTCGATGCCAGCCCCACGACAGAGGTTCTGATCGAGGAATCGCTGCTGGGCTGGAAAGAATATGAGATGGAAGTTGTCCGTGACCGGAAGGACAATTGCATCATCATCTGCTCGATCGAGAATGTCGATCCGATGGGCGTCCA
>NCJR01000392.1 GCA_002282555.1 Rhodobacterales bacterium 34-62-10 | reverse complement strand
TCGATCCCGGCATTGTGCAGCAGCTGTGACAGCAGCAATCCCGACGGACCCCCGCCGATGATGCAGACCTGTGTGCGCATGTGACTCTCCCCTGTTCGCGAGGGCAGAGAAGCAAAAATAGTTTACCGTGTCAATTAAAATGCCCGCGGCTCCGGGTCACAGCGTCACCAGCATCAACCCGGTCAGGATCAGCAATCCACCCAAGGCCTGATGTGTCGTCGGCGGTGCGATGGCGGCCGAGAAAATCGCCATGACCAGCACCGTCACCACCGTCAGCACCACGGCAAGGGCGACCAGCCACCCGACCGGAATACCCTCGCCATAAGGTTTCAGCAAAAACAGCGTCAGCGCATATCCCCCGGCAGCCGTCAGGACCAGAACCGCGCGGTGGGCTTCAAGGATGATCTTCATGAAATATTCTCCTGCGACAGGCGACCGAAATAAGGCCGAACAAGGATGGGATCGTGGAATAAGCCACAACCTTGGCACGCGATGCCAATCCCGCAAAGGCGGGAATACCTTACCTTAGGTTGTGGATAACCTGCCCAAGCTATTGCGCAAGGGTGGCAAGCGCCGCCCCATACATCTCGATATCCACATTCCCGCCCGACGCGACCACGATCACCGCATCGCCCCCGATCTGATCCCGCCGGTTCAGCGCCGCCGCCAGCGCCACGGCACCACCGGGTTCCAGCACGATCTTCAACCGCAAAAACGCCTGCGCCATCGCCCGCAGCGCCTCGGCATCGCTGACGACAAGACCGGGACCGCACAGCCGCTGCATGATCGGAAAGGTCAGATGGCCCGGACTGGGCGTCACGATCGCATCACAGATGCTGCCCGTCATGGCGGCGTTGCGCTGGATCGTGCCACTGGCCAGCGAGCGTGCGGTATCGTCAAACCCCTCCGGCTCTGCAGGGCGTGCGCGCAGCCCCGGTGCCTCGGCCTCCAGCGCCAGCGCTATCCCCGATGTCAGCCCGCCACCGCCGCAACAGACCACAACATCCGCCTGCTCAACCCCCAAGGCCCGCGCCTGCACCGCGATCTCCAGCCCCGTGGTGCCTTGCCCCGCGATCACCTCAGGCTCGTCGAACGGCTTGATCAGGGTCAGGCCGCGCGCCTCGGCCATCGCTGCACCAATCGCATCCCGATCCTCGGTCGCGCGATCATAGAGCACCACTTCCGCCCCCAGCGCCCGCGTGTTCTCGATCTTCAGGCGCGGCGCATCCGCGGGCATGATGATCACCGACGGCACCCCGTGCTGCGTCGCGGCCAGCGCCACGCCCTGCGCATGATTGCCCGACGAAAACGCGATCACGCCGCGCGCGCGCACATCATCGGGCAGGGCGGATACCGCAGAATACCCGCCCCGATATTTGAAACTGCCGGTATGCTGCAAACACTCCGCCTTGATCAGCACCCGCCGCCCCGCCAGATGGTCGATGAAAGGCGATGACAGCAGCGGTGTCTCCCGTGCATGGCCCTTCAGCCGCTCTGCCGCCGCCCGGATCATCTCGATATTCATGCCATCTGCTCCAACCATTGGCCCAGCGCCGCCAGCGCTTCGGCTTCATCAAGGAAAGGGATATGCGCCCGGTCCGGCACATGCGCCACGATCAGACCGGGCATCCGTTCCGCCATCCGCGCCACCGTCGCATGGCTCAACAGGTCCGAATTGACCCCATGGATCACCGCGCAGGGCAGGGGGGACAGCGCATCGAACAGCGGCCACAGGTCGGGTGCGCCTTTCGCGCCCGCCGCAATCACCGCCTCGCGCAGACCGGGGTCGTAATTGATCCGCACCCCCTCGGGTGTCTCAACATGGGTATGCGTCACCTCCTGCCGCCAGCGTTCCAGCGGCACACCGGGAAATTTCGCCGCCGTCGCCGCTGCCCGCTGCACCGCCAGATCGTCCAGCGTCACCGCCTCCGGGTGCCGCCCCAGATACCCCATGATAGAGAATAGGGTCTAATTCGGCCGGCTCA
>NCJR01000070.1 GCA_002282555.1 Rhodobacterales bacterium 34-62-10 | reverse complement strand
AACGTGACCAAGCGGTTTGGCGATTTCACAGCTATCGATAATCTGACCCAGGATATCTATGAGCGCGAGTTCTTTTCGCTGCTTGGTCCATCTGGTTGCGGCAAGACCACACTGATGCGGATGCTGGCCGGGTTCGAGAATGTGACAGAAGGTCAGATCCTGATTGCCGGACAGGACATGGCACGGGTGCCCCCGAACAAGCGGGCGGTAAACATGATGTTCCAGTCCTATGCCCTTTTTCCACACCTCAGCGTGTGGGAAAACATTGCCTTCGGCCTCAAGCGTGAAGGCAAACCGAAAGCCGAGATCGAGGCCCGTGTGGATGAGATGCTGCGTCTGACACGGCTTGTCAAATTCGCCAAACGTAAACCGCATCAGATTTCAGGCGGCCAACGGCAGCGGGTGGCACTGGCGCGAAGCCTTGCCAAGGCACCGAAACTGTTGCTGTTGGACGAGCCGCTGGGCGCGCTCGACAAAAAGCTGCGTCAGGACACGCAGTTCGAGTTGATGGATATTCAGGAAAAGACCGGCACAACCTTTGTGATCGTAACCCATGATCAAGAAGAGGCGATGACGGTGTCCAGCCGTGTTGCCGTGATGGACGAAGGTCAGATCATACAGGTCGCCACTCCAGCCCAGATCTATGAGGCACCGAATTCCGTCTATGTCGCCGATTTCATCGGAGACGTGAATATCATCGATGGTGCAGCAACACCCATGGGTGACAGCTACAGCATCGCCTGGGCCGAGGGGCAGGCGCCTTTCATCGCAAAGACGCAGAACAGCTTCAAAGCCGGACAGAAGTGCCATTTGGCTATTCGGCCTGAAAAAGTGGCGATTTCGGCCGACCGCCCAGCAGATGTCGCCAACGCTGTTGAAGGACAGATCATCGATATTGCCTATCTGGGCAATATCTCGACCTATCATGTCAAACTGATCAACGGTCAGATGATCAAGGCGCAGACCGCAAACACACGTCGCCTGTCGCGCCGGACCTTCACATGGGAAGACCGCGTCTGGCTGTCTTGGACAGATACAGCCGCCGTCGTGCTGGAGCGCTAGGGATGCGTCGGTTCATTCTTATCGCGGTTCCCTACCTGTGGCTGGTGGCATTGTTCCTGGTGCCGTTCCTGATGGTCCTGAAAATCTCGTTGTCGGATATAGCGCTGTCGATCCCGCCCTATACGCCGCAGCTGGATATCTCTGAGGGATGGAGCGGGTTCAAAGCCTTTCTATCGCAGCTGGATTTCGACAACTTCATTTTTCTGACGCAGGATCCGCTCTACTGGCGGGCGTATGTCTCGTCGCTCCAGATTGCGCTGATCTCGACCGTACTCACCTTGTTGGTTGGTTATCCGATTGCGTATGCCATGGCGCAGGCGCCTGATGAATGGCGCCCCACGCTATTGTTGCTTGTGATACTGCCATTCTGGACCAGCTTTCTGATCCGGGTCTACTCTTGGATGGGCATCCTGTCCAACGAAGGGTTCCTGAACCAGTTCCTTCTATGGACTGGGATCATCTCGACCCCGCTTACGATCCTGAACACAAATACGGCCGTCTATATCGGGATCGTGTATACCTATCTGCCCTTCATGATCCTGCCGATCTATTCCGCGCTTGAAAAGATGGACGGATCATTGCTTGAGGCTGCCGAGGATCTGGGCTGTTCTCGTCTGTCGGCATTCTGGCTGGTGACGGTTCCCTTGTCCAAGGCCGGCATCATCGCCGGCTGCTTTCTGGTGTTCATCCCCGCACTGGGCGAATTCGTGATCCCCTCGTTGCTGGGCGGATCGGATACGCTGATGATCGGCAAGGTCCTGTGGGAGGAGTTCTTCTCGAACCGTGATTGGCCGGTCGCATCGGCTGTGGCCGTCATCTTGCTTCTGATACTTGTAGTGCCCATCGTGCTGTTCCAGCGTAACGAGCAAAAGCAGCGGGAGATGGACCAATGAGACGGTTTTCATGGTTCAACGCGACATCCCTGACGCTGGGCTTTGCGTTTCTGTATCTGCCGATGCTGATCCTGATCATCTACAGCTTCAACGAGTCGCGCTTGGTGACGGTTTGGGCTGGTTTCTCAACGCAGTGGTATGGCTCGCTATTGCAGAACGAGTCCTTCCTTGATGCGGCGTGGGTCACGATACAGGTGGCTGTCGCCTCCTCGACGGTCGCCACGATCCTTGGAACCATGGCGGCCTATGTGCTGGTGCGCGGCGGTCGGTTCATGGGGCGGACGATGTTTTCCGGCATGGTCTATGCTCCGCTGGTGATGCCCGAGGTGATTACCGGCCTGTCCTTGCTGCTCCTGTTCATCGGGATCGGGTTGGAGCGTGGTATCTTTACGGTTGTACTGGCGCATACGACGTTTTCGATGTGCTTCGTGTCGGTGGTTGTCTCTTCGCGGTTGGTCAGCTTTGACAAGTCGCTGGAAGAAGCCGCATTGGATCTGGGCTGTTCGCCTTTTGATGCCTTCCGTCTTGTGACACTACCGATCATTGCGCCTGCGGTGATTTCAGGATGGCTTCTCGCCTTTACGCTGTCATTGGACGATCTGGTGATCGCCTCCTTCACGACAGGCCCATCCGCGACGACACTGCCGATCCGAATATTCTCGGCAGTCAGAATGGGGGTGTCGCCCGAGATCAACGCCCTTTCAACGATCATGATAGCGATCGTCACCGTTGGTGTGATCACTGCCTCGGTCATCTCAAAACGAAGCAGCGTTGCACAGCAGCGCGACGAACAGGCCGCAGCACGCGCAACATGACCCGCATCTTTCCGGCTTTCGCCTATGGTCAGGGCCCGGTTGCGGGCTGCTATTGGGCCGAAACAGTGCCTGATGACGCCTTGGATTATCCCGCAGTCACGGGGAAGCTGACAGCGGATGTCGTGGTGATCGGCGCTGGCTTCACCGGACTGTCAGCCGCCCTCCATCTGGCGCGTGACGGGGTTGACGTACTGGTTCTGGATGCAATGCACCCCGGATGGGGCGCATCAGGGCGCAACGGGGGCTTCTGTTGTCTGGGCGGGGCCAAGGCCAGCAGCGCGGATATAGCGCGCCGCTTTGGGCATGCCGCACTGATGGGCTGGCGGCGCGCCGAACAAGATGCGGTTGCTCTGGTCCGGGGGCTGTTGCAGGATCATGGCATAGTCGCGGATAGCCACTCTCATGGCGAAACGATCCTTGCCCACAACCCGCGCAATGCACGCGCGCTGCACGGCGATGTAGCGCGGGTGAAGGTCGAGTACGGGATCGATGCGGCATGGCATAGCCCTGCCGAGCTGGACGCGATGGGCATGGCCGGGCCATTCAAGGGCGGTTTGACTATCCCTGTGGGCTTTGCCTTGAACCCGCGCAAGTACATCGCGGGACTGTCCCGGGCGTTGCGTGAACTGGGTGCGCGGATCAGCGGGCATAGCCCGGTTACCTCTATCAGACCAGAAGGCGCAGAAATCGAGGTGCGCACGGACAAAGCCAAGATCCGCGCGCGCAGACTCATTCTGGCAACGAACGGTTATTCTTCGGACGAACTGCCCCCGTGGATGGCAGGTCGCTATATGCCCGCACAATCCAATGTTCTGGTGACGCGCCCCCTGACGCCGGCAGAGCTGGACGCAGCGGGATGGACCAGTAGCCAGATGGCCTATGACACGCGCAATCTGCTACACTACTTCCGTCTCATGCCTGACAACCGCTTTCTGTTCGGGATGCGTGGTGGCTTGATGGCTTCACCGCGCGCCGAGGCGAACATCACTGCGCGCGCCCGCAGACATTTCGAGACGATGTTTCCGGCATGGCGCGATGTTGAAACGCCGCATAGCTGGAGCGGGATGGTCTGCTTCAGTGCGAACCGTGTGCCTTATTGCGGACCGATCCCCGATCTCCCCGGTGCCTATGTCGGTTTTGCCTTTCACGGGAACGGTGTCGCCATGGCCAGCTATACCGGGGCACTTCTGGCCGATCTGGTTCAGGACAAGCCGACGCGCCTGCCGTATCCGGATGTCATGCGGGCCGATGCACCCCGCTTTCCTTTGGGCCGTTTCCGCAGAGCGCTGTTGCCAGCAGGCTACGCCTTGGCCGGATTGCGCGATTTGTGAGAGTCTGTCTCATCCTTGCGGTGTCATACCAGACCGTGCTTTCTCCCGTTTCAAGCCTAGCGCATGTTCGCGCCAGATAATCATCACGCCAGCCAGTATGACCAGACCAGCGCCGATCAACATGTGAACTGTCGGAACCTCATCAAAGATGAAGTATCCGATCAGGATCGCGAACAGCATCGAGGCATAGTCGAAGGGCGCCACGACACTGGCATCGGCGAAGCGATAGGCTGAGGTCAGAAAAATCTGCCCAAGCCCGCCCAGCAGCCCTGCCACGACCAGTAACGTCGCCTCAAAGGGCAGGGGAATCACCCATCCGAACGGCAACGTCAGCAGCGACAACCCCGTTGCCGTCATCGAGAAAAAGAAAACAATGGCCGAGGTCTGTTCGGTCTGCACCAACTTGCGGACATAGATTTGGGCCAATGCCGCGCAAACTGCCCCCATGAGTACCAGCATCGCCCCCAGAGCTGCAGCCGAGTCAACTGTCGGTCCCGATAGCAGCGTCAAACGTGGAGCCAGAACCACCATCACGCCGACCATACCCAAGGCAACCGCAAAAAGCCTGAAGGCGCGCACCTCTTCGTTCAGAAACATCGCAGCAAAAACAACAACTAACAATGGGGCCGCATAGCCAATGGCAGTGACTTCCGGAAGCGGCAGAAGACCCAGTCCAGCAAATCCAAGCCCCATCGCTGCAGTTCCTACGAAACCGCGCCAAAAATGTCCCAGTGGCGAGGCCACTTTGAGGCCAGTTCGCAAATCTTTGCGTATCCAAAGCCATCCAAGGATCACCGGCATGGCAAAAAAGGACCGGAAGAAAACGGCCTGTCCCGGCGGCACATGATCAGCTGTCACCTTGATCAAGGAGGCCATCGTAATGAACAACAGAACCGAGCACAGTTTGAGGATAATACCCCGTAATGGTTGCATAATTTATGATCCTCAGCAGGGTTCGAACGATGCTGACCTGTCATGATGGAAAGGTCAATGACCACCCCTTGGAACAGGTTCAACGAGGGCGACAAGAGAGATCAACTTTCGATGGCAACCGACTTCGGCGGAAAGTCCCAATGAAATAGGCAATTTCTTGCCAATTTCCCTCACGTTTTGTTGTTCAGAAATCGAAAACTCAACTCTTGCGATACAAGCCGCCGAGGAGCATTTCTGCCTAGATCGTTGTCGTGATGCGCTTCGCGTTCACTGGCCACGACCCCGTAACGAAAGGATGGGACTATGAAAATGACACGTACACTTCTGGCAGCTCTGAGCGCCTCTGCTCTCGCAGCTCCCGCATTCGCTGGTTCGGCTGCACCCGCAGCCATGGAGCCGATGATTGAAGCACCCGCACCCGTCGCAATGACGATGGGCCGCGACTGGACTGGTGGCTACGCCGGTCTGCAGCTGGGCTATGCTGATGTCGACGCTGGCGGCGCACTGACCGGTGATGACGTCATCGGCGGTCTGACTGCCGGTTACGACTGGGATTTCGGCAACTTCGTACTGGGTGCCGGTCTTGACGCCGACATGGCCGACCTGGCCGTTGGCAGCCCGACCGCAGCAACGCTGGAGCGCGTCTATCGTCTGAAGGTGCGCGGCGGCTACGACCTGGGTAACGGCCTGCTCTACGCATCGGCTGGTGGCGCGGGTGCCGACATTGACGGTCTGGGCTATGACACCGGTTACTTCGTCGGCGCTGGCTACGAGCACATGGTGACGGACACGATCTCTCTGGGTGGCGAAGTGCTGTACCACGAATTCGACAACTTCAAGAATTCCGGTCTGGACATCGAAGCAACCACCTTCCAGGTGCGCGCAAACTACCGCTTCTAATCGATGTGACCCGTTTGGGTCATTTCGGAAAAGGGCGCCTTTCGAGGCGCCCTTTTTTTGTTTTGGCCATCAGATGATTTGAAATTTTCCTGCGAACCAAACTTCAGTCAGCGCAACAAGAAACCAGATCGTGTTAACACCAATCATCAACAATACAGCTGCCGAACCGATATCCTTGGCCTGTTTGCCAAACTCCGACCACTCTGGCGACAGATGATCGACAATTACCTCGATGGCGGTATTCATGGCTTCCACAGCCAGCAAGGCCATGAGAAGCATCACGAAAATCGCTACACTTTGGATAGCGGCGCCAGAGATCAACAGGATCAGCAGGCCTGCGCCGCCTGCAAAGACTTCCTGTCGGAAAGACGCCTCGCGCCAAAGGCGACCAAGACCAGCCAATGAATAGCCCGTTGCCGCGATAAGATGTGGCAAACCAGTCGTGGGCCCGGGTTTCTGCGGCATGATCGCCCTTTCCTTTTCAGCAGGTCTTTTCCGCCGCAACCCTGTTACTGCCGCGGCAAGACCCAATGCGGGCGCGGGAAATGGCAGGTGTACCCATTGGGGCGTTTTTCCAGATAGTCCTGATGTTCTGGCTCGGCCTCCCAGAATTCGCCCACAGGCTCCACCTCAGTCACAACCTTACCGGGCCATATGCCCGAAGCTTCAACATCAGCGATCGTGCGCAATGCCTCATCCCGTTGCGCATCATCTGCGTAATAGATAGCAGACCGATACGACAACCCGATATCATTCCCCTGTCGATTGACCGTGGTCGGATCATGGATCTGAAAGAAAAACTCCAGGATACGACGATAGGAGATGCGATTGGGATCAAAGATTATCTCGATCCCTTCGGCATGGGTGCCGTGGTTGCGATAGGTGGCATTTGCAACGTCACCGCCGGTATAGCCAACACGCGTGCGGATCACACCGGGAAGCTTGCGGATCAGATCCTGCATGCCCCAGAAACAGCCACCCGCCAGAACTGCGCGCTCCTCAGTCATTGGACGTCCTCCACTTGATCCAGATAGTCGCCATAGCCTTCGGCCTCCATGTCATCCCGGTGAACGAAACGCAGCGAGGCCGAATTGATGCAGTAGCGCAGGCCACCCCGGTCCCGTGGCCCGTCGGGAAAGACATGACCCAGATGGCTATCGCCATGGGTGCTGCGCACCTCGACCCTCACCATACCATGCGTGGTATCAGTCAGTTCCCGGACATGCGCCGGTTCGATCGGCTTGGTGAAGCTGGGCCAACCGCAGCCGCTCTCGTATTTGTCCGATGATGCGAAAAGCGGCTCGCCGGACACGATATCCACATAAATGCCCGGTTCCTTGTTCCGCAGCAGCTTGCCCGATCCCGGCCGCTCGGTGCCGCTTTCCTGCGTCACCCAGAACTGTTCCGGCGTAAGGCTGGCGACCACATCGGGGTTTCTCTCATATCTCGGCATGATAGCCTCCGTCCTTGCGTTATCTGCACTCAACCTGCACCTTCCTGCCCCGCTTTCAAGGAGCCTGCGTGCATTCACCGTTCCCAAAATACTCAAATCACCGTCAGCAAAGCCTCTGTACGGTTACCAGTCCATCACCACTTTGCCCGCATCGCCCGAAATCATGGCCTTGAAACCTGCCTCATAATCGTCAATCCCGATCCGATGCGTGATCAGCCCGGACAGATCCAACCCGCCACGCACCAGCGCGATCATCTTGTACCATGTCTCGAACATCTCGCGCCCGTAGATGCCCTTGATATGGAGCATCTTGAAAATGACTTCGTTCCAATCGACGGCAAATCCCTGCGGCGCGATCCCCAACAAGGCAACTTTGCCGCCGTTATTCATGTAATGGATCATGTCCCGCATCGCAGGCGGCGCGCCCGACATCTCCAGCCCCACGTCAAAGCCCTCGGTCATACCGATCCGCGCCATGACCGCGTCCAGCCCTTCCTCATCCGCCTTAACCACATGCTGCACACCCAGACGTC
Organism: Rhodobacterales bacterium 34-62-10; assembly: GCA_002282555.1. Taxonomy (GTDB): domain Bacteria; phylum Pseudomonadota; class Alphaproteobacteria; order Rhodobacterales; family Rhodobacteraceae; genus Seohaeicola. The sequence goes on along the minus strand of NCJR01000070.1, from coordinate 604 downwards.
GGGCCAGATCAAGACGGTAAGGATTGATGTCCGTGATCACCACGCGCTGCGCGCCCGCACGCTGCGCCACCAGCGCGCCCATGATCCCGATGGGGCCAGCCCCCGTGACCAACACATCCTCGCCCACCAGATCAAAGCTCAGAGCGGTGTGCACGGCATTGCCGAAAGGATCGAAGATCGCCGCCACCTCATCGGGGATTTCAGGCGGAATAGGGACGACATTCGCCTCGGGAATGCAGAGGTATTCCGCGAAACTGCCGGGCCTGTTCACGCCCACGCCTTTCGTATTGCGGCACAGATGCCCGCGCCCTGCACGGCAATTGCGGCAGACACCGCAGACGATATGCCCCTCGCCCGACACGCGCGCACCAACGGCATATTTGGTCGCGGCAGAGCCTGTTTCCACAATCTCTCCCACGAATTCATGCCCGACAACCATCGGGACCGGAATCGTGGCCTTGGCCCAGTCGTCCCATTTCCAGATATGGACGTCAGTGCCACAGATAGCCGATTTCTTGACCTTGATCAGCACATCTGTCGGCCCCGGCTCAGGAACCGGCACCCGTTCCATCCACAAACCCGGCTCTGCCCGCGCCTTGACCAG
>NCJR01000391.1 GCA_002282555.1 Rhodobacterales bacterium 34-62-10 | reverse complement strand
GGACTGGCTGCGCGAGGCGCGTGGCCTGACGGCCACCAAGGAGGGCTGCAACGAAGGTGACTGCGGTGCCTGCACTGTGATGGTCACCGAACCGGATGGCACGACACGGGCGTTGAACGCCTGCATCCTGTTCCTGCCGCAACTGCATGGCCGCGCTTTGCGGACAGTCGAAGGCATCACTGGCCCGGATGGGGCGCTGCATCCGGTGCAACAGGCGATGGTGGATCATCACGGCAGCCAGTGCGGATTCTGCACGCCGGGTTTTATCGCGTCGATGGCGGTGGCGCATCTGAACGGCGACAGCGATCACGACACGACACTTGCGGGGAACCTGTGCCGCTGCACGGGATATGCCCCGATCATCCGCGCAGCTAAGGCGGCTGAAACCGCGCCGATCCCAGATTGGATGACCGCCGACCGGGGCTTCTTCTTGCCGGAAATATCCGCAGGGGGAACGTCGAACGAGAGGTTCGACGTGGGAGGCGGCCAGCCCCCCTCCGCCTTGCAGCCGCACTCGACCGATGAACTGGCCGCAAGCTATGCCGCAAATCCCAACGCCACTCTGGTTGCGGGCGCAACCGACGTGGGGCTTTGGGTCACCAAGCAGATGCGCGATTTGGGGCAGATGATCTTTCTGAACCAGTGCGACGACCTCAAACGGATCGAGCAAAGCGAGGACGCGCTGACCATCGGCGCAGGCGTCACAATCGCACGGCTGATCCCGCTGATGGACGACCTGCACCCCTCATTCGCCGCGATGCTGCGCCGCTATGGTTCGGCGCAGGTGCGGGCAGCGGCCACGATCGGCGGCAATATCTCCAATGGCTCGCCCATTGGGGATGGACCTCCCGCTTTGATCGCCTTGGGTGCGACGCTTCACCTGCGTCAGGGCGACGCGCGGCGCGTCATGGCGTTGGAGGACTTCTTTCTTGATTACGGCAAGCAAGACCGCCGCCCCGGCGAATTTGTCGAGGCCATCTCGATCCCGCGCCAGCCCGACCGCTTGCGCTGCTACAAGCTCAGCAAACGCTTTGATCAGGATATCTCAGCCGTCTGCGGCTGTTTCAACATCACTGTCACGGATGGTCATGTCACCGCTGCCCGTATCGCCTTTGGCGGCATGGCGGGCACACCCAGGCGCGCCACGCAGGTTGAGGGGGCACTGATGGGACAGCCATGGGATCAGGCCACCGTCACCCGCGCGATGCGGGCTTTCGCAGGGGATTACTCTCCGTTGGCGGATATGCGCGCGTCCGCGAGCTATCGTCTGCAGACCGCAACCAACATGCTGCTCCGCTATTATCTTGAAGATATGGGCCAGACCACCGCGATCATGGAGGTTCAACCATGAGCGTCGCCAAACCCCTGCCCCATGACGCGGCGCGCCTGCATGTGACGGGGCAAGCCCGCTATGTGGATGACATCCCCTTACCTGCAACTACGCTGCATCTGGCCTTTGGCCTGTCAAGCGTGGCGCGGGGACGGATCACTGGGATAGACCTTGCAGAGGCGCGCACCGCACCCGGTGTGGTCATGGTGCTGACCGCGGGTGATCTGCCCTTTGCCAATGATGTCTCGCCCTCTGCCCATGACGAGCCGCTTCTCGCCATTGACACAGTGCATTACGTCGGCCAGCCGATCTTTGCCGTCGTGGCCGACAGTCATCGGGCCGCGCGGCACGCGGCCCGTCTGGGCAGGATCACCTATGCCGAGGACGCACCGATCCTGACGATTGAGGAGGCTTTGGCCGCGAACAGCCGCTTTGAAGACGGCCCGCGCATCTATGCCAAGGGCGATGCCGCAGCAGCCATCGCAGCGGCGCGGCATTGCGTGGAAGGCCGGTTCGAGATCGGCGGACAGGAACATTTCTACCTTGAGGGTCAAGCTGCCCTTGCCCTGCCGCAGGAAGGCGGGGACATGGTGGTGATGAGCTCAACCCAGCACCCGACGGAAGTGCAGCACAAGGTGGCCGAGGCCCTGGGCGTGCCCATGCAC
>NCJR01000069.1:5912-14474 GCA_002282555.1 Rhodobacterales bacterium 34-62-10 | reverse complement strand
GGCGCCAAACCACCCGTCCAGTTCGTCTGCAACGCGACCCCATTTCAGACAGCGTGGCGCGGTTCGGCATCGGCTATGTGGTGTTCAACGATCATCTGCCCCATGCGGCGCTGGCGGCGGGCAAACGTCCGCCGCGCCTGACCGGACAAGCCCTCAAAAGCGGCCGCAGCCCCGAGGATCATCTGGCCCTGATGCACAGGCTGCATGGGCAGGCGTCCGGCGTGCCCGCCGCGCTGGACGCGCTGGCCGCGCGATGGGCGGCGGCAGGTGTGATCCTCGGCAGCCATGATGACGCCACCGCCGCAGATCGTGCCGCATGGCGCAAGCGCGGTGTTGCGGTGTCCGAGTTCCCCGAAACCCATGCCGCCGCCGCCGCCGCGCGGCAGGGCGGCGACCGCGTGGTTCTGGGCGCGCCCAATGTGGTGCGCGGCGGATCGCATTCCGGCAATGTCGCCGCCGCCGATCTGGTCATGGCGGGCCTGTGTGACGCGCTGGCCTCGGATTACCACTACCCCGCGCCACGGCAGGCGGCGCTGATGCTGGCCGACCGGCTCGGCCTTGCCGCCGCCTGGGATCTGGTCGCAAGCGGCCCCGCGCGGCTGCTGGGTCTGACGGATCGCGGGCGTCTTGCCCCCGGTCTGCGCGCCGATCTGGTGGTGATGGACACGACCGGCCATGTCGGTGCCACCATCGCAGGCGGGCGCATCACCCATATGAGCGGGGCGGTCGCCGCCCGTTTCATCGCCTCCGCCTGAGCCCACCGGCCCGACCCCACCGCCCATAAAAAAAATCGCGCCACCCCCGAGGGAGGATGGCGCGCCGCTCCGGACAGCCGGGTACGTCTTGGGGTCTCTGGATCAGCTGTCCATCACGAACTGGTAACTGGCGGGGACATAATGGAACCCCTCGCCACGTGTCTCGACAAAGCCCAATGCCGGGAAGGGCATGTGGTACCCGATAAAGGGGATACGATCCGCCGCCAGCATCCCCAGCAGGGTCCGGCGCGTCGCGGCCGCGGCCGCCTTGTCCATGTCGAACCGCACTTCCCATTCGGGATGCGCCAGCGACCAGACATAGTGGTTGGCGAAATCGGCCCCCAGAACCAACTGCTGGCCTTCGCTTTCGATCATATAGGTCATGTGGCCGGGCGTATGCCCGAAGGCCGCCATGCCGGTGATGCCCGACGCAACGCTGCCGCCATCGCCGATCATCTCGAACTGCTCGGCCATCGGGCGCACATTGGTGGCAAAACCTTCGTTGTCAGTGCCGTTCCAATGGTCGAACTCGGCCGATCCGGTGACATAACGCGCATTGGGGAAGGTCGCCGCACCAGCGTTCATCATGCCGCCGATATGGTCGCCATGCATATGGGTGATCACCACCACATCGATCTGGTCCGGCGTATATCCCGCCGCCGCCAGCGCCGCCGTGATCCCCTCGGCGTTCAACCCGGTGTCGAACAACACCAGCTCGGCCCCGGTATTCACCACGGTCGGCGTAAAGAAAAACTGCGACTTGTCCGTGGGGATCATCGCCGCCTCGGACGCCGCGGCAAACGCCTCGGGCGTGGCGTTCAGACCGAAAATCGTGTTGGGATCGGGAACAGTCCGCGTGCCCGCCAGCAGCGAGGTGACATCATAGCCTCCCAGCTTGATCCGGTTGTAGGGCGCGCGGGCAGGACCCGTCAGCGGGGCAGCAGCACTGACCGGTGTGGCGACCATGCCGGCAAGGGGCAGGGCGGCGGCACTGGTCAGCACGGAACGGCGGGACATGGTGAACTGGGTCATCGGGGCCTCCTGTGGTGTTTGCTATGGCAGGCAACATAGCACGACTATCTGCCATGGGTTGTGCGCTCGCGATCACGTGATGTGCCTGAATGCAGGAACCGGCCGCCGCGCCTGCGATCAGCGCGCCTGCGATCAGCGCGCCTCGCGATCAACGCGCCTCGCGATCAACGCGCCTCGCGATTTCTGGACAATTGCCCCCGCCTGTGACAAGCAACCGCCAACAGGAGATCCCCCATGACCACCACCCGCTTCGCCCCCTCGCCCACCGGCTATATCCATGTGGGCAACCTGCGCACCGCGCTGATGAACTTCCTGATCGCCCGCAAGACCGGCGGCACCTTCATCCTGCGGATCGACGACACCGATCAGGAACGCTCGAAAGAGGAATATGTCGATCAGCTCAAACGCGATCTCGACTGGCTGGGCCTGCACTGGGACCGGATCGAGCGGCAATCCCTGCGCCTTGACCGCTATGCCGCAGCCGCCGACACACTCCGCGCCATGGGCCGCTTCTACGAGGTGTTTGAGACCCCGACCGAGCTTGACCTCAAGCGCAAGAAGCAGCTCAACATGGGCAAACCCCCGGTCTATGACCGCGCCCATCTGGGGCTGAGCGACGAGCAGAAAGCCGCCTTCCGCGCCGAGGGGCGCGAAGGCTACTGGCGCTTCAAACTGGACCAGACGCGGATCGAATGGACCGACGGCATCCTTGGCGACATCTCGATCGACGCGGCCTCGGTCTCGGACCCGGTGCTGATCCGCGCCGATGGGCAGGTGCTCTATACGCTGGCCTCGGTCGTGGATGACACCGAAATGGGCGTCACCCATATCGTGCGCGGGTCCGACCATGTCACCAATACCGCGACCCAGATCCAGATCATTCAGGCGCTGGGCGGCACCGTGCCCAGCTTCGCGCATCACTCGCTTCTGACCGGCCCGCAGGGTGAGGCGCTGTCAAAACGCCTTGGCGCGCTGTCGATCAAGGACCTGCGCGCCCAGGGGATCGAACCGATGGCCCTTCTGTCGCTGATGGCGCGGCTGGGATCATCCGATCCGGTCGAGTTGCGCTCCAGCATGGACGAGCTGATCGCAGGCTTCGACATCACCCGCTTTGGCGCGGCCCCCACCAAATTCGACGAACAGGACCTGTTCCCGCTGACCGCGCATCACCTGCAGGCGCAACCGCTCGAGGCCGTGGCCGCTGACGTGGCGGCATTGGGCGTGCCCGCCGACCTTGCCCCGCGTTTCTGGGCGGTTGCCCGCGACAACATCACCACCCGCGCTGATCTGGCCGCATGGTGGGCGCTGTGCCGCGATGGGGCGGAACCCGTGATCGCCGATGAAGACCGCGATTTCGTGGCACAGGCCCTGACCCTGCTGCCCGAAGGCCCGTTCAACGATCAGACATGGTCCCAGTGGACCACGGCGGTCAAGGACGCGACCGGGCGCAAGGGCAAGGGGCTGTTCATGCCGCTGCGTCTGGCGCTGACCGGACAGGCGCATGGCCCCGATATGGGCGCGCTGATGCCGCTGTTGCAGGTGATCCGCGCCAAGACGTAACCCTTGGCGGGCTGAGGGCGGATGGGGCAGGGGGGCTGCCGCCCCCCATCCCTGCGGGATTCCCCCCGCGGATATTTCCGGCAAGAAGAAGCCAGAAAAGACGCGCGCCCCTTTCCCCGGGATAACAGCCCACGAAAGATAACAGCCCCGGAAAAACGTATCCTCCATATAGCTATTTTTTCGCGCTGTTGATCCATATCAATCCGCGTGGCGCGGAACGCAGGCATCCTTGGTGCGACCCAACCATCAGGGAAAAGGCGGCCATGCGTATCACCAAACGAACCAATCTTGCCATGCGGGTCTTGATGTATTGCGCCGCCAATCAGGAACGTCTGGTCACGAAATCCGAGATCGCGCGCTGCTGCAACACCTCCGAGAACCATCTGGCGCAGGTGATCAATCAGCTGGGTCAACTGGGCTATCTGCACACCCAACGCGGTCGCAACGGGGGCATGATGCTGGGCCGTCCCATGGCCGAGATCTGCATCGGCGACGTGTTCCGCGCGCTGGAAAGTCAGGTCCCGATTGCCGAGTGTTTTGCCGATGTGGACAACACCTGCCCACTTGTCGAGGCATGCCGCCTGCGCATCGCCGTGGCCGACGCGGTCGAGGCGTTCTATGCCCATCTGGACGAGATCACGCTGGATGCCCTTGTCTGCGGCAACACGCGGCTGCTGGACATCATGCATCCTGTGGTCTGCCGCGTCTGAACCGCCTTATTTGGTGCGGCGCGCGAAAACGACCACTTGTCGGGATGAAGCGACTCGTTTAAGGCTGCAAGGGTCAAATCGGGAGAACCGGGAAACCGGTGCCGAAGGAGCAACCGCCCCGGAAACTCTCAGGCCCAAGGACCGGTTTGATATGACGGACTCTGGAGAGTGGCACTTAGCGTGCCCGCCGACGGGATAACGATCTCAGGCATCAGGACAGAGGGGGCATCGTGACCTGCGGATTTCGCGGGGGAAGGATGCCGGATGATTATGTCCCATGATCAGCGCGGCGTATCGGGAGTGATACGATGAGCGAGCTTTTGCACCTGCCGCTTGAGGCGCTGCATGTCGAACTGGGCGCCAAGATGGTGCCCTTTGCAGGATATTCCATGCCGGTCCAGTACGGGCTGGGCGTGATGAAGGAACATCTGCACACGCGGACTGCGGCCGGGCTGTTCGATGTCAGCCATATGGGTCAGGTGATCCTGCGCGGCGCGGATTATCAGACGGTGGCGCTGGCGTTCGAGGCGCTGGTGCCCGTCGATGTCGCGGGTCTGGGTCTGAACCGTCAGCGCTATGGCTATTTCACCAATGCCGCAGGCGGGATCGAGGATGACCTGATGCTGGCCAATCGCGGCGATCATCTGTTCGTGGTCATCAACGCCGCCTGCAAGGACGCCGACATCGCCCTGATGCGCGCGGGTCTGCCCGCCGATGTCACGCTTGAGGTGATCGAGGACCGCGCGCTTCTGGCCCTGCAAGGCCCGCTGGCCGAGGATGTTCTGGCCGCGATCAACCCCGCCGCACGGGACATGCGCTTCATGGATGTGGCCACCTTGGACCTCGCAGGCGCGGCATGCTGGGTCTCCCGCTCGGGCTATACGGGCGAGGACGGGTATGAAATCTCGGTCCCCGCCCCTGCCGCCGAAACGCTGGCCCGCGCGCTTCTGGCCGACCCCCGCGTCGCACCCATCGGCCTTGGCGCCCGCGATTCCCTGCGCCTTGAAGCGGGCTTGTGCCTTTACGGGCATGACATCGACGCCCACACCTCCCCCATCGAGGCGGGTCTGGGCTGGGCGATCCAGAAGGTCCGCCGCACCGGTGGCGCCCGCGCCGGCGGTTTCCCCGGTGCCGCCCGCATCCTGTCGGAACTCCAAACCACTGCCCCCCGCGCCCGCGTCGGCCTGCTGCCCGAAGGCCGCGCCCCCATGCGCGAAGGCACCGCGCTCTATGCCACCGAACACAGCGACCAACCCATCGGCCACGTCACCTCAGGCGGCTTCGGCCCCACCGTCGCCGCCCCTGTTGCCATGGGCCTCATCGCGCGCGATCATGCCGCCGTGGGCACCCCGCTTTACGGCGAGGTGCGGGGCAAGCGGCTGCCGGTCATGGTGGTGGCCCTGCCCTTCACGCCCGCGAATTTCAAACGTTGACATCAGAGCCAACCAAAAGGGACCAGAGCGATGAAATTTACCGAAGATCATGAATGGCTGCGCATCGAGGGCGATCTGGTCGTGGTCGGCATCACCGAACATGCCAGCACCCAACTGGGCGATGTCGTCTTCGTGGAACTGCCCGAAGTGGGCACCATGGTCGCCGCAGGCGATGAAATCGTGGTGATCGAAAGCGTCAAGGCCGCCTCCGATATCGCCGCCCCCTTGGACGGTGAGATCGTCGAGATCAACGAGGCCATCGTCGAAGAACCCAGCAAGGTCAATGCCGACCCCCTGGGTGATGCATGGTTCTTCAAGATGAAGGTCGATGACCTGTCCCTGCTGGATCAGTTCATGGACGAGGACGAATACAAGGATCTGGTGGACTGATCCCCACGATCCTCCGGGTGGCCCTGAACCTGACGCAGGGCCGCCCGCACCTGACCGACTGACCTGTAAAAGTGACACATAAGGGACCCGGGCGATGAGCTTCAAGCCGACCGATTATCAGCCATATGATTTCGCCAACCGCCGTCATATCGGCCCCTCTCCGGCCGAGATGACCGAGATGCTCAAGGTTGTCGGGGCCGCCGATCTGGGCGCGCTGATCGACGACACGCTGCCCCCCGCGATCCGGCAGAAAACCCCGCTGGTGTTCGAAGACCCCCGGTCCGAGCGGGAACTGCTCTATCACATGCGGCAGATCGGCAAGCGCAACACCGTGCTCACCAGCCTGATCGGGCAGGGCTTCCACGGCACCGTGACGCCCCCCGCGATCCAGCGCAACATCCTTGAAAACCCCGCATGGTATACCGCCTATACCCCCTATCAGCCCGAAATCAGCCAAGGTCGGCTTGAGGCGCTGCTGAACTACCAGACCATGATCAGCGATCTGACCGGGCTTGAAATCGCCAATGCCTCGCTGCTGGATGAGGCGACAGCGGCAGCCGAGGCGATGACCATGGCGCAGCGCGTCGCCAAATCCAAGGCAACCGCCTTTTTCGTCGATGAAAACTGCCACCCGCAGAATATCGGCGTGATCCAGACCCGCGCCGCCCCCTTGGGGATCGAAGTGATCGTGGGCGCGCCCGATGACCTGCAAGCCGACAAGGTGTTCGGCGCGATCTTCCAATATCCGGGCACCTACGGCACCCTGACCGATTTCACCGCCCAGATGGACGCGCTGCACGCCAACAAAGCCATTGGCATCGTGATTGCCGATCCCATGGCGCTGTGCCTGCTCAAGGAACCGGGCGCGATGGGCGCCGATATCGCCGTGGGCAGCACGCAGCGTTTCGGCGTGCCCTTGGGCTATGGCGGCCCGCATGCCGCTTACATGGCCTGCCGCGATGCGTTCAAACGCGCCATGCCGGGCCGCTTGGTCGGTGTGTCCATCGACGCCAACGGCAACCGCGCGTATCGTCTGTCGCTGCAAACCCGCGAACAGCATATCCGCCGCGAGAAAGCCACCTCCAACGTCTGCACCGCGCAGGCGCTGCTGGCGGTCATGGCCTCCTTCTATGCCGTGTTCCATGGCCCCGAAGGGCTCAAGGCCATCGCGCAGCGTATCCACCGCAAGACCGTGCGTCTGGCGCGCGGGCTGGAGGAAGCGGGCTTCAAAGTCGAACAGACCGATTTCTTCGACACGATCACCGTGGATGTCGGCCCGCTGCAAGCCGCCGTCATGAAATCGGCGGTGGATGAAGGCATCAACCTGCGCGCCGTGGGCAAAACCCGCATCGGCATCACGCTGGACGAAGTCACCCGCCCCGCCACGATCGAGGCCGTCTGGCGCGCCTTCGGCATCACCCGCAAGGATGAAGGCATCGCGCCGGGTTTCGCGCTGCCCGATGCGCTGATCCGGGAAACACCCTATCTCACCCACGGCGTGTTCCACATGAACCGCGCCGAGACCGAGATGATGCGCTACATGCGCCGCCTCGCCGACCGCGATCTGGCGCTGGACCGCGCCATGATCCCGCTGGGCAGCTGCACGATGAAGCTGAACTCGGCCGCCGAAATGATGCCGCTCAGCTGGCCCGAGTTTTCCGACATGCACCCTTTCGTGCCGCTGGATCAGGCCGCAGGCTATGCCCATATCGTCACCGACCTCAGCGACAAACTCTGTCAGGTCACGGGCTATGACGGCATGTCGATGCAGCCCAATTCGGGCGCGCAGGGCGAATATGCCGGGCTTCTGACCATCGCCGCCTATCAGCGCGCGCAGGGGCAGGGGCATCGCAACATCTGCCTCATCCCGATGAACGCCCATGGCACCAACCCGGCCTCGGCGCAGATGGTGGGCTGGACGGTGGTTCCGGTGGAATCCTCGGAAAACGGCGACATCGATCTGGATGATTTCCGCGCCAAGGCCGAAAAGCACAGCGCAAATCTGGCAGGCTGCATGATCACCTATCCCTCGACCCATGGCGTGTTCGAGGAAACCGTGATCGAGGTGTGCAAGATCACCCATGACCACGGCGGTCAGGTCTATATCGACGGCGCGAATATGAACGCCATGGTGGGCCTGTCGCGCCCCGGCGATCTGGGCGGCGATGTCAGCCACCTCAACCTGCACAAGACCTTCGCCATCCCCCATGGCGGCGGCGGCCCCGGCATGGGTCCGATTGGCGTCAAGGCGCATCTGGTCCCCTATCTGCCCGGCCATCCGATGACCGGCGGCACGCAAGGCCCGGTCTCGGGCTCGCCCTACGGGTCGGCCTCGATCCTGACGATCAGCTGGGCCTATTGCCTGATGATGGGCGGCGAAGGTCTGACGCAGGCGACCCGCGTCGCGATCCTGAACGCCAACTACATCGCCAAGCGGTTGGAGGGGGCCTATCCCATCCTCTACAAAGGTCCGACAGGGCGGGTGGCGCATGAATGCATCATCGACGTGCGCCCCTTCGCCGACAGCGCCGGGGTGACGGTCGAGGATATCGCAAAACGCCTGATCGACTGCGGCTTCCACGCGCCAACGATGAGCTGGCCTGTGGCGGGCACGCTGATGGTGGAACCCACCGAGTCCGAGACCAAGGCCGAGCTGGACCGTTTCTGCGATGCGATGCTGGC
>NCJR01000069.1:0-5889 GCA_002282555.1 Rhodobacterales bacterium 34-62-10 | reverse complement strand
CCCTATACCCGCGAACAGGGCTGCTTCCCGCCGGGTGCCTTCCGCGTGGACAAGTATTGGCCCCCCGTCAACCGGGTGGACAACGCATGGGGCGACCGCAATCTGGTCTGCACCTGCCCGCCGATGACCGACTATGCCGAAGCCGCCGAGTGATCGTGGTTCGCGGCTGAAGGGTTAAAAAGTGGTAAACGCGAAACTGTAACGCGTTGATATCATTGAACCTGAAAAATGTCCCACGGTGGGACGTTCTGAACTGCGCCGCCGTGGGATCCCTCGGCGGCGCTTGTCCGAAGTGGGTTCCGAGACAGGGTAACGCGTGATCATGCTGGCTCACATCAAACGCCGCCCTTTCCTCGCTGGCCTCTCCGCCCTCCCCACCCTCGCCGCAGCCCCCCGCCCCCTGCGGGCCAAGGCCCCCCTGCGGACCCTTGTGATCGGGGCCGGACTATCCGGCCTCGCCGCCGCCCGGACCCTCACCGACGCAAGCCACACCGTCACGGTTCTGGAAGCCCGCCCCCGCATCGGCGGTCGCATCCACACCTCCCGCCTCTGGCCCGACCTGCCGATGGATCTGGGGGCCAGCTGGATCCACGGACAGCAGGGCAACCCCCTGACAGGCTTGGCGCGGGATGCCGGGGCCAAGCTGATCCCGACCAGCTACGACGCCTCCATCCTGCTCGGCTCCGACGGGGATCAGATCGACCCCGACCTGACCGGGGCCGAGGCCATCCTCACCCGCGCCATCACCGCCACCGAACAGCGGGACACCGATGTCTCGGTCCGCGCGGCACTTGAAGCCTCCCCCGGCTGGCGGCAAGCAGGCCCAGATCAACGCCGACTGGTGCAGTATCTTCTGAACAGCACGCTGGAACAGGAATACGGCAGCCCCGCCCACCAGCTGTCAGCATGGTATGGCCAAGACGCGGCAGAGTTCGGCGGCACCGATGCCCTGTTCCCCGGCGGCTTCGACCAGATCACCACACATCTGGCGCGGGGCTTGGATATCCGCCTGTCCGCGCAGGTGTCAAAGGTGGCCCCCGGTCAGGTCCGCCTGACCAACGGCACGCGCCTCAAAGCGGATCATGTGATCTGCACGGTCCCGCTGGGCGTGCTGCAATCCGGCGATATCCGCTTCTCTGAGGCGCTGCACCCCGCGCGGCAGGCCGCGATTGCCGGGCTGCGGATGGGCCTTCTGAACAAATGCTGGCTGCGCTTTGACCGCGTGGCCTGGCCGGATGACGTGGACTGGATCGGCTGGCTGGGACCCAAGCCGGGCTATTGGGGCGAGTGGGTCTCGCTGGCCCGCAGCATGGCCGCGCCGGTGCTGCTGGGCTTCAACGCCGCCGATGCCGCGGCTGAGGTCGAGACTTTGTCAGACCGCGACACGGTCGCCGCCGCGCATGCGGCGCTGCGGGCGATGTTCGGTGCGCGGTTTCCAGCGCCCATCGCGGCACAGGTCACGCGCTGGGGGCGGGACCCGTTCAGCCTTGGCAGCTACAGCTTCACAGCGGTGGGCACCTCCCCCGCCACACGGCACGCCTTGGCCGGGATGGAATGGGATGGCGCGCTGTGGTTCGCGGGCGAGGCGGCGTCGCCCGCCTCTTTCGGCACGGCGCATGGGGCGGTTCTATCGGGCCAGTCCGTCGCGCAGGAGATACTGGACGCGTGACCCTTATTCCCGCGCCCGCAGCACCTGCGCCGGGCGCGCGGCCAAGGGCCGCCATGCGAAGGCCAGCCCCGACAGCAGCGTGGCCAGCACGCCGCCCAAGACGATGGCGATGGCCGAGGGCCAGATGACGGTGTAGCCGGTCTGCATGATGAAATGCGTGACCGCCCAGCCGCCGCCGATCCCTGCGGCGATGGCCACCACGCCCGCCGCCGCCCCTAGCAGGGCGGCACGCAGGGCAAAGCTGCGCAGGATGCGGCCACGGCTGGCCCCCAGCGTCTTGAGCACTGCCGCCTCATAGGTTCGCGCCCGCTCACCGGCTGCCGCCGCACCGATCAGGACCAGAAAGCCTGTGATCAGCGTCGCCGCCGCGCCATAGGAGGTGGCCGCCGCCAGACCCGCCAGCACGTCCGAGACCTGATCGATGGCATCACGCACGCGGATCGCGGTGATATTCGGGGCCGATCCCGCCACATCGCGCAGGATCTGCGCCTCGGCCTCTTCCTCGGCATAGACGGTCGAGATGAAAGTGTGCGGCGCTCCGGCCAAGGCGCGTTCGTTCATGGTCAGCACGAAGCCCATCCCGCCGGTCGAGAAGTCCACTTCACGCAGGCTGGTGATCGTGCCGGTGATGTCGCGGCCCAGCACGTTCATGGTGATTGTGTCGCCAAGGCCGATCCCCATTTCGCGGGCCTCTTCCTCGGCGAAGCTGATCTGGGGCGGGCCCTCGTAATCATCGGGCCACCATTCGCCGGCCATGATCCGTGTCCCCTCGGGCATGGCCCCCGCATAGGTCACGGCGCGGTCGCCGGTGACGACCCAGTGATCGCCCGCCACTTCGCGTGCGGGGCGGTCGTTGATCTGGGTGATGACGCCGCGCAGCATCGGGGCGGCGTCGATGCGCGACACGGCGGGATCATTCTCCAGCCGCTCCATGAAGGCGGGCATCTGGTCACGCTGGATATCGACGAAGAAATACGACGGCGCAACTTCTGGCAGGTCATTGGCGATGGCCCCGCGTAGGTTGCCGTCGATCTGGCCCACGGCGGCCAGCACCGAGAGGCCAAGGCCGAGTGAGAGGATCACCGAAGTCGCCTCGTCCCGCTGCCCGCCGATGGCGGCAAGCGCCCAGCGGAGCACCGGGCGACCCTGCGCCGTGCCGCGCATCCGTTTGGTCAGGGCGCGGACGCCGATGGCGGTCACCACCAGCAGGATCAAGGCCCCGAGGATGCCGCCCGCTGTCCAAAGCGTCAGCCACGCCGCCCCCGAAAAGGCCATGGAAGTGCCGATCAGGGCGGCGAGCAAGGCAAGGATCACCGCCAGCATCGGCGCGCGCGGCAGGGTGCGGGTGGTCGACAGCGCATCGCGGAACAGGGTGGCGGCGCGCACTTCTTCGGTCCGCGAAAGCGGCCAGAGGGTGAAGATCAGTGCGGTCAGGACGCCGTAGATCGCAGCCTCGATCAGCGGGGCAGGGTGGATCGTGAAGACCGCAGGCACCGGCAGGCGGGATTCCAGAAACGGCCCCAGCGCCAGCGGGATCGCCGCGCCCAGCATCAGGCCCAGCGTGATCCCCAACAGGCTGAGCGCCCCGATCTGCAGGAAATAGGTCTGGAATATCGTGGCCCGGTCCGCGCCAAGGGTGCGCAGGGTGGCGATGACGCTGGTCTTGCCCGCCAGATACGCGCGCACGGCCGCGGATACGCCGACCCCGCCGACGGCCAGACCGGACAGGCCCACAAGGATCAGGAACGCGCCGAGGCGTTCCACGAAGCGGGCCACGCTGGGCGCGCCGTTGCGACTGTCACGCCAACGGGCGCCTGCCCCGTCAAACCGCGTCTCGACCTGTGCTTCCAGCGCGTCCAGATCGCTGCCCTCGGGCAGAAGTATCCGGTATTCGGTGGAGTAGAGCGAGCCTGCGGTGAGCAGCCCTGCATTGGCCAGAGCCTCGGTCGCCACGATGGTGCGCGGGCCAAGGCCGAAGCCATCCGCGCCCGCATCGGGTTCACGCGTGATTGCGGCCATGAGGCGGAAGTCTTGTGTGCCTAGGCGGAAGGTGTCGCCGATCTGCATCCCCATCCGGTCGATCAGCAAGGGATGCACGACCGCACCCGGCAAGCCGTCGGACCCGGCCAGAGCTTGCGCCAGCGTCATCTCTGGTTCTAGCAGAACCTGACCGATCAGGGGATAGGCGGCATCGACGGATTTCACCTGCGTCAAGCCACGCTCGGCCGTGTCGCCCTGACCTTTGACCACCATTGAGCGGAAATCCGTGACCTCGGACACTTCGGTGGCGATGCTGTCGATCCATGCGCGTTCTTCGGGGGTGGCGAAGCGGTAGGTCAGGTCAATCTCGGCATCGCCGCCAAGGATCGCGGCGCCTTCGCGGGCCAGACCCGCCTCGATGCTGGAGCGGACCGATCCCACGGCGGCAATCGCGGCCACACCCAGCGCGAGGCAGGCGAGGAAGATGCGAAACCCCTTGAGGCCGCCGCGCAATTCGCGTGCGGCGAAACGGGCGGCGATGCGCAAGCTCATTCCGCGGCCTCGGCCTTTTGGGTGGCGGCGGTGTCGATGCGCCCGTCGCGCAGGTGGATGACCCGGTCGCAGCGGGCGGCCAGTTCGTTGGAATGGGTCACCAGAACCAGTGTCGCGCCGTGTTTGTCGCGCAGATCGAAGAGCAGTTCGATGATTGCGGCACCGTTGGTGCCATCCAGATTGCCGGTGGGTTCATCAGCCAGAAGGATATCGGGGCGCGGGGCCGAGGCGCGGGCCAGTGCGACGCGCTGCTGCTCCCCCCCCGACATCTGCGAGGGGTAGTGGTCGGCGCGGCTGGCCAGACCCACGGCCTCCAACTCGGCGCGAGCGCGGGCGAAGGCGTCTTTGTGACCCGCCAGTTCCAGCGGGGTTGCGACGTTTTCGAGTGCGGTCATCGTGGGGATCAGGTGGAAGGATTGGAACACGACCCCCATATGATCGCGGCGGAAACGGGCCAGTTGATCCTCGGTCATGTTTGTCAGATCCTGACCCAAAGCCGTGATCCGGCCCCCGGTGGCGCGTTCCAGCCCGCCCATCAGCATGAGGAGCGAGGATTTGCCGGAACCCGAGGGCCCGACCAGGCCCAGTGTCTCGCCCTTGTGGACATCCAGCGTGATGCCGTGGAGGATATCGACACGTCCGGCATTGCCATCCAGCGACAAGGCCGTATCTGTGAGGGAGAGAACCGGAGAGGTCATGGGAATGCGCCTGCTTTCTATTCGTTTTTTGACATATGGGGCCTTGGCTGTCCGGGGCAAGGTGTGGGCCGCGCTTGTTCTGTGCCTTGGGCTTGTGGTGACGCAGGCGGCCAGCGCGCAGCAGACGCGGGAATTGCCGCTGTCGATCGTGGCCTTTGGCGACAGTCTGACCCAGGGTTACGGGCTGATGGATGACGAGGGTTTCGTGCCGCAGATGCGCGCGTGGGTGGAGGCGCAGGGGGCCACGGTGCGGTTGGTCAATGCTGGCGTTTCAGGGGATACGACGGCGGGCGGGCTGTCGCGGGTGGAATGGACGCTGACGCCGGATATTCACGGCATGATCCTTGCGCTGGGCGGCAATGATGTTCTGCGCGGTCTGGATCCTGCGCTGACGCGGGCGAATATCGAGGGGATCCTCAAGGCGGCGCAGGCGGCGGATATTCCGGTGCTGCTGGTGGGGATGCAGGCGCCCGGTAACTATGGCCCCGAGTATCAGGCCGCGTTCGAGGCGATCTGGCCGGAACTGGCCGAGGCTTATGGCGCGCTGTATTTCGAGAGTTTCTTCAAGGGGCTGGGGGAGGGTGATCTGTCGGCGGCGCGGGCCTATTTTCAGGACGATGGTATCCATCCCAACGCGGAAGGCGTTGCCCTGATCGTCGATGCCATGGGGCCTGCGGTGATGGAGTTGATTGCCGCCGCCGAGACGCGTCGCACCGAAGCGGATTGACCGGAATGCAAAACGGGCCCCGCGACAGGGCCCGTTTTTCATCAATCCCGTCAGGCGATCAGGCCAGCGAGATGTTCACGGCGGATTCACGACCGTCGCGGCCCGGTTCGATGTCGAACTTGACCTTCTGGTTGTCGGCCAGCCCGGTCAGGCCCGAGCGTTCAACCGCGGAAATGTGAACGAAAACGTCCTTGCTGCCGCCATCGGGCGCAATGAAGCCGTAGCCTTTGGTGGTGTTGAACCATTTCACGGTGCCAGTGGCC
>NCJR01000068.1 GCA_002282555.1 Rhodobacterales bacterium 34-62-10 | reverse complement strand
TGCGGACAGCCCGATCAACACGGCCGAGGATCTGGCCGCAGCCGGTGAGCAGTTCGATGTCGTCCTGAACATGGAAGTGGTCGAACACGTATCCGACCCGCTGGCCTATCTGACCGCCTGCCGCCAATTGCTGAAACCCGGTGGCCTGCACATCTGCTCGACCATCAACCGCAATCCGAAAAGCTTCGCGATGGCGATTGTCGGCGCGGAATATGTGATGCGCTGGCTACCCAAGGGCACGCATGAATGGAAAAAGTTCATCACGCCCGACGAATTGTTCGACCTGCTTCGCAACGCAGGGCTTGATCCGGTGGACCGCAAGGGCTTCGTGTTCAACCCCGTCCTGTGGTCTTGGTCGCTGTCTGACCGCGATCTCAGCGTGAATTACGTGACCGCCAGCCTGAAACCAACCGCAGCATGAGTATTTGGAGAACGATGAAGGACCGGTTCAGTCCTCTTCCAGCTTGAGGCGAAGCTCACGCAGGATCGGAATAGCGGCGCGGACCTTCTCGTCCCCAAGCTCGGAAATCAGCTCGGCGATCATGGGCGAGATCGCGTCAAGTGCTGCATCCCGCGCGCGCCGCCCCGCCGGGCTGATCGCCACCATCTTGCGACGGGCATCATCCCAATCGGGGCGGATATGGACATACCCGGACCATTCCAACTTGCCCAAGGTATTCGTCATCGCGCCCCGCGTGACATGAAAGCTTTTGGCAAGCTGCGCGGGCGTCCGCTCTGCCCCATAGCGCGCCAAATGGTTCAGCACCGAAAAATGCGAGATTTCCATTCCCTTGGGCAGCACCTTGGACAGACGGTTCCGGACCAGCTGATCAGCAGTCAAAATCTCGCTGAACAGGGCCACGGCAAGGGAATTGCTGCTGTCAGACATCGGGCGGGGTAAACTCTCGATCATGGGTCAGGGCGGGCACGCGCGCTCTTGCTTGTGCCACGTTGTCCATCGCCAGATCAACAAAACTGATACCCGGTTCGGTCCCGGCATCCATCAGAACCTCGCCCCATGGCGCGATGGCCATGCTGTGCCCATAGGTGCGCCGCGTGCCGCCCGTGGATGACGGATGCAACCCTGCCTGGGCAGGCGCCAGCACATAACAACCCGTTTCGATCGCACGGGCCCGAAGCAGCGGCTCCCAATGGGCGGCACCCGTCACCGGCGAAAAGGCAGCAGGCACGGTCAAGATCTGCGCCCCGGCCTGCGCCAGCGTGCGGTGCAGATGCGGAAAACGCACATCATAGCAGACGGTCATGCCGATCCGGGCAAATCCGGCATCCACCACCACGCCACGGTCACCGGGCCGGAATCCGGCGGATTCGCGATAGGTCTCGGTCTGAGACACCTGCACGTCGAACATGTGAATCTTGTCATACCACGCGCGGATCGCCCCATCGGGCCCGATCAGGAAGGACCGGTTGGCAAAGCGACCATCCGCGTCACCGGTCTTGAGAGCAAGCGACCCGATCAATAGCCAAACGCTCAGCCGCGCCGCCTCCTCACGCAACCCGGCCAGTGTCGCGTCATCCTCCTGCAGCGCAAGAACCGCTGCCTGATGCGCACGATCCGATGACACACAGTTCGTCACTTCCGGCGTCAGCACAAAGCCCGCGCCCTGATCCGCTGCCTCCCGCATCATGCCCCGCACGATCCCAAGGTTCTGGACCGGATCATCGCTTGAGGACAGTTGCAGCAACGCAGCTTTCATCGCCCGTCAGCCCTTGAGAAGGGCATCAAGCTTGCCTGCATTGTCCAAGGCATACAGATCATCGCATCCGCCGACATGGGTTGCGCCGATAAAGATCTGCGGCACGGTGCGCCCACCATTGGCGCGCTGAATCATCTCGGGCTTGCGATCCGGGTGTGCCAAAACGTCGATCTCGGAAAAATTCACGCCTTTCTGGGTCAACAGGCGTTTCGCCGCATGGCAATAACCGCAGAGCGGCGAGGTGTAGATTTCAACCGTTTGCATGTCGCTTGGTATCCTTTCGTCACGTCAAACTTCTGCGTGATTTAAGCATCCTTTGCAACGCGCGCCAGTGTGACCACGAAAACTTGCGCGGCCCCCGCAATCAGGCACGCATCGGCGCAGGCGGCAAGCGTGGCCCCTGATGTCATCACATCGTCGACGATCAGGATGTTGCGACCAACAATCCTTTGTCGTCTCCCCGGTGTCACGCCAATCGCCATGCTCAACATGGCAAAGCGCGCATCCCGGCTGGCCCCATCCAGCGATGCCGTACGCCGATGGCGGGTCAGAAGATCGGGGCAATGCGCCAGATCCGTTGCCGCGGCAAGGGCGGCAGACAGCAAAGCCGACTGATTGTATCGCCGCTTGAACAGCCGCGACCAATGCAGCGGCACTGGCGCCACCAGCATGTCGGGCAAAAGAATGGGCCGCGCCGCCTGCGCCATCCACGCCGCAGCGGGCTTTGCAATGTCCAACCGGTCTCCATGTTTCAACGCCAACACCAGCTTGCGCGCGGTGTCACAATACAGAAACGTGGCCCGCCCCCGTGCCCATGGTCGCGCAATCGTCATGCAGTCGTCGCAATGCACAACCTCGTCCTGATCCGCCTCTCCCGGCAGGGGGGTGCCGCATAAATCGCAGACCAGCCCCGTGATAAAGGCCGCATCACGCCAACAAGTCGCGCAAAGGCCGAACTCGGTTTCCACCATCCCGCCGCAGCACAGGCAACGGGGTGGGTAAACAAGTCGCAAGGCGGTTTGAAACGCTGCCCTCATCCGCTTATATGCCGCCCATGACCCAGACACCCACATTGACCGACCGCGCGGCTCTGATCCGCAACCGCGCCCGCGCCGGGCAATCAGCTGCGCTTTTCCTTCAGGAGGAAGCCGCGATCGAAATCAAGGATCGCCTGACCTTGGTTAACAGGTCGTTTACGCAGACCGCCGTGGTGACGGGTTTTCCGCAGGTCTGGCACTCCATCCTTCCCAATGCGCGAATCGTCGCAGATGAGGATGTGCTCGATCTGCCCGAAGCTAGCCATGATCTGGTGATCCACGCGCTTGCGCTGCATTGGGCAAGCGATCCCGTGGGGCAACTGGTGCAGGCTCGTCGCGCGCTGAAGCCGGATGGCCTGTGCCTTGTGTCCCTCTTCGGTGGGCAAACCCTGCACGAGTTGCGCAGCGCGCTTGCCGAGGCCGAAGTGCGCGTGACAGGTGGCCTGTCTCCCCGCATCCTGCCGATGGCGGAAATCCGTGATCTGGGCGGCCTGTTGCAACGCGCAGGCCTTGCCCTGCCGGTCGCGGACAGCATTACCCTGACCGTCAGCTATGCCGATCCCTTTGCCCTGATGCGCGATCTGCGCGCGATGGGCGAAGGCAACGCGCTCTCCGCTCGTTTGCGCCGCCCGACCCGCCGCGCGGTGCTTGAGGAGGCCGCCCGGATCTATACCGAACACCATGCCGATGCCGATGGCCGCATCACCGCGACCTTCGAGATGATCTTCCTCAGCGGCTGGGCCCCGGATGCCAGCCAGCCCAAACCCTTGCGCCCCGGATCTGCGCAAACCAGGCTTGCCGACGCGCTTGGAGGGGTTGAATCGAAGCTGCAAGATTGACGATCCGGTCAGAACCTTTATGTCCCCTGCTGACCCATTCAAAAAACACTATGAACGAGGGCCCAGATGCTGGATGCCACCGCGACCGAAACGACCCATGTGAACGCCGTCCGACCGCCACATGCCCAACCCGATCACCCGCCCGTGGCGATGGGCAAGGTGGGCATTCTGCTGGCCAACCTGGGCACGCCGGACAACTATGACTACTGGTCGATGCGCCGCTACCTGAATGAATTCCTGTCGGATCGGCGGGTGATTGATTACAGCCCGTGGCTGTGGCAGCCGCTGTTGCAACTGATCATCCTCAGCAAACGGCCCTTCAGCAGCGGCAAGAACTATCAGTCGATCTGGAATCACGACAAGGGCGAAAGCCCCTTGATGACGATCACCAAGGATCAAACCGCCAAGATCACAGAAGTGATGAAAGCCCGCTATGGCGATCAGGTGATGGTGGATTTCTGCATGCGCTATGGCAATCCCTCGACCAAATCGAAGGTGCGCGCGATGGTGGATGCGGGTTGCCGCAAGATCCTGTTCTTTCCACTCTATCCGCATTACGCAGGCGCCACATCCGCCACCGCGAACGATCAGTTCTTCCGGGTTCTGATGCAGGAAAAGTGGCAGCCGACGGCGCGTGTGGTCGATCCTTATTACGAGCATCCCCTCTATATCGAGGCGCTGGCCCAATCGGTCGAACGCGCCTATGCCGCCGAGGAGCACAAGCCCGAGGTTCTGGTCTGCTCCTATCACGGCGTGCCGAAACGCTATCTTCTGGAAGGTGACCCCTATCACTGCCAGTGCCAGAAAACGACGCGTCTGCTCAGGGAACGGCTTGGCTGGGACAAGACGCAGATCGTCACGACCTTCCAATCGCGTTTCGGCCCTGAAGAATGGCTGAAACCCTACACCGTGGAAGAAGTGGCGCGCCTTGCCAAGGAAGACGGCAAGAAGCGGATCGCCGTCATCGCACCCGCGTTCTCAGCCGACTGCATCGAAACGCTGGAAGAGATCAACGAAGAGATCAAGGAAAGCTTTGAAGAGGCGGGTGGCGATCACTTCACCTATATTCCCTGCCTGAACGACGATGCTGCGCATATCGCAGCCCTCAGCGCTGTGATCGAGGATAACCTGAAAGGGTGGCTGGACTAGATCGTGTCGATTTATTCTTGAGATAGAAATTTTCACCTGACGCGTTGAAATCCGTGATTTCAGGCAGCGCCAGGTAGCTCTGGATTAATCGACGACGCTTTGACAGCCGCCCATCCGGGCCAATGAACGGGCGCTGAAACCACGTATCGGACATGAAAAAAGGCGGTGAGAAACTCACCGCCTTTTTCCAATTTATACCGGTCAGATCAGCTTGCGACAGCTGCTGCAACCACTGCCAGGATCAGCAGGGGAATCAGGACGCCGCCACCGGACGAACCAGCGGTTTCTTCAACAACGACAGGTGCTTCGATGATCGGCTCAGCCAAGTTGCCAGCATAAGCAGTCGAAGCGGCAGCGGTCACGACAGCTGCGAGTACAAGTTTCTTCATATTAACCTCCAGATATTCGGCTGGCGTGTCCATAGTCCACGCCGAGCGCCCAAGACGTACCTCGTATTATTGTCTAAAGCAGTAATCCGAAGCAATTGCAAATCCGCTCAAGTGGGATTTTCCCACCTGTTCGGGAATGTCGTCAAATTAGCAACACTTGCGTTCCGACCTGCGTCATCGCGTACAGCTCGGCGATATGTTCGTTGTACAAACCGATGCATCCGTTGGACGATCTCCGCCCGATTTTGCGGGTGTCATGGGTGCCGTGGATCCGGTAATAGGTCCAGCTCAGATACAGCGCATGGGTGCCAAGCGGGTTGTCCGGACCCGGCGGTACGAAGTCCGGCCACTCGGGATTTCGCTGCTTCATCGACGGGGTCGGCGCCCAGCTTGGACCCTCCACCTTGCGAATCACAGAGGTCCGGCCACGGCGGGTCAAATCCTCGGACAATGGCACGCTCGAGGGATAAAGCTTGTAGGTCGCCCCATCCGCAGACCAGTAATGCAGCGCGCGCGAGTCGATATCCACAAGCACCGCACCGTTGCGCAAATCCGAGAAGTAAGGACGCCAATCAAGCGTCCGGAAGCTTGACGCATTGCGCCGCACGACCTGCGACAGGTCACGCTCCACCTCTACAGTATCCGCACCGTTCACATCCTGAGAAAACGCCGGCGTCGCAAGAACCGCAGCACCTGCGGCAAGGAAAACTCGCCGATTGAAGCCGTTGGGGTATTTATCAGTCATCGTACCACTCCAAGACAGATCTCTGCCAATCATAAAGCTCTTATTGCCTGAAAGACGCAGTCGCAAATCAAACCGGCGTCATTTGGCACACTCACGTCGAAGTTGGTTTAATATAGCCGATGTCCGGGATAAAGCATGTCCAACTGAACAGGATGACGTCAAATGTTCCGAATTTCTGCCCTTTTTTCTGCTATCGCTCTTGTTGTCGCCGCCTGCGCCGCGCCGCCCGCCCCTCCAACTCTGGGCCCTGACGGTCGCCCGCTTCCCCGCGTCTATCGCATTTCCGCAAGCGAGGCGGACGCCGTGCAGTTTCGCATGCTTGATTCGGTCAACGCTCTGCGTCAGGCCGCGGGTGCCGCGCCTGTCACATTGAACGCGCAACTGACGGCCGCCGCCGCCACCCATTCGCGCGACATGTCGGTGCAGAATCGGCCATGGCACTTCGGATCGGACGGCTCCTCGCCCATCGACCGCATCCAGCGCACAGGCTATCCCGGACAGCTGATCGGCGAGACGATTTCGGAAACCTATGAGACTGAGCTGGAAACCCTGGCCGCCTGGATGGAACAGCCCGATACACGCCGGGTCATCCTTGATCCCGCTGCCCGCAATATGGGCTTCTCGTGGCATCAGGAAGCGAATGGCAAACTGTGGTGGACGCTGGTTCTGGGCAACTGATCCAGACATGACGGCCACACATATCAGCCCCGGATCATGGTCCGGGGCTTTTGCATGCGCCCATGACCGCTGTTACGGAAAGATCGAGATGGGCGTGCCGTCATTCACCATCGAGTAGATGACCTCCATCTCGGAATCGGTCACGGCGATACAGCCCCAGGTCCAGTCGCGCTGCCCGTTGCGATAGGCACGCGGTCGCCCATGAATGAAGATATCACCCCCCGGACTTTTTCCTGCGGCTTCGGCAAAGGCGATATCCGCCTCATTCGGATAGGAAATCCCCAGTGACAAATGAAACCGGCTGTTCGGGTTGCGCCGGTCGATCATGTATTCGCCTTCAGGCGTGCGGCCATCGCCTTCGAAATTCTTGTGCCCGACCGGAGCAAAACCCAGATCGATCTCGTAAGAAGCAAGCGCCCGGTCGAAATGCATCAGATGCATCTGCCGGGCCGCCTTGAAGACCAGAACGCGCGTGACCGGCGGCCCCTTGTAAACAAGGAACTTGCTCGGCCCGCGCCCGCACGCCGCCACCCCAAGGGGTAGCGCGAGGAAAAGAAAACGCCTGTTTATCATGTCTGCTCGACTTTTTAACCCAAATTACACGCAAAACGGCCCCGCAGATAGGCCAAATCGTCCCGGCAAATAAACCATCATCCCTTGTCGCGGGCGTTCATGCGTTCCTCGATGGCCCTCAGGCGCGTCAGAACCTCTTCGCGGTAAACATCGGTTTTCTCGTTGCTTTCCTCGGAATGGGCGTCCTGCATCGAATTGACGACCAGACCGACCAACAGGTTCACGACGGCAAATGTGGTGACCAGAATGAACGGCACGAAAAACGCCCAGGCATAGGGATAAATCTCCATCACCGGCCGCACGATCCCCATGGACCAGCTTTCCAACGTCATGATCTGGAACAGGGAATAGGCACTGCCACCCAGTGTGCCGAACCACTCGGGGAACGATGCTCCGAACAGTTTTGTCGCCATGACCGAGCCGATATAGAAAATGATTGCCATCAGCAGGAACACGCTTCCCATGCCGGGCAGGGCGGTGATGAACCCCTCGACCACGCGGCGCAAACTGGGCGCGACCGATATGACGCGCAGCACCCGCAGGATGCGCAGCGCCCGCAGCACAGACATCCCCTGCGACGCAGGGACAAGAGCGATCCCGATGATCACGAAATCAAAGATGTTCCACGCCGAGCGGAAAAAGTTCCGCCCATGGGCAATCAGTTTCAGAATGATCTCGACCACAAAGATCGACAGGCAGATCCGGTCAATGGCCAGGATCAGCGGCCCCGCCATCGCCATGGCCGGTTCCGAGGTTTCAAGCCCCAGAGTCACGGCGTTCACAAGAATGACGGCAATCACGAAATTGGTCACAACGGGGCTGGCCAGCCAATCGGCCAGACGTGTCTGAAAAGTCATTACTCGCTCCGGATAGGTGTTCTGCGCGGCGTCAGATATGTGGCGCTGTGAAAGCGGCTGCAAGCTCTACATGCGTGGACCAGCGGAATTGATCCACGACCTGCACCCATTCAAGGCGATAACCTGCATCCAGCAATATTTTTGCATCTCTCGCAAAGGTCACAGGGTTGCAGGACACAAAAGCGATCCGCCCGATCCGGGCCTTGGCCAGTTCACCCACCTGTGCTTCGGCCCCCGCACGCGGCGGGTCGATCACCGCGGCGTCAAAGCGCTTCAACTCATCCGGAAGCAGGGGACGGCGGAACAGATCGCGCGCTTCGGTCGTGACACGCTTCAACCCCTCGGCTTGCCGCCAGCCCTGATCAAGCGCCTTGAGCATGGCCGCATCGCTCTCAACCGCAAGGACTTCGGCATCCGACGCCAGCGGCAGCGCAAAGGTGCCGCAGCCCGCGAACAGATCAACGATCCGGTCCGCATCACCCACAGCTTCGGTCACAGCCGCCAGCAATGCCGCCTCGCCTTGGGCCGTAGCTTGCAGGAACGCACCGGGCGGCGGGACCACGCGGGCGGCACCAAACCGCT
>NCJR01000390.1 GCA_002282555.1 Rhodobacterales bacterium 34-62-10 | reverse complement strand
AGGGTGCTGTCCTCAAGCTCTCCGATCCGCACGGCCATGTCGAAGCCTTCGCTGATCAGTTCGACATAGCGGTTGTTCAGCACCATGTTGACGGTGATATCCGGGAATTCCGACAGGAAGTCGCCCAGCACGGGCGAGAGGTGATTGACCCCGAAATCCGTGGCCACCGAAATCCGCAGCAGGCCCGAGGGGGCGGATTGCATGGATGTGACCAGCGCATCCGCCTCGCCTGCGTCGTTCAGCACGCGGCGGGCGCGGTCGTAATAGGCAAGGCCGATCTCGGTCGGGCTGACGCGGCGGGTCGTGCGGTTCAGAAGCCGGGCGCCAAGGCGCGCCTCGAGGCTGGAGACGTGCTTGGACACGGCCGATTTGGAAATGCCCATCTTCTTGGCCGCATCGGTGAAGCCCCCTTGATCCACCACCGTGGCGAAGGCCTCCATTTCCGTCAGACGATCCATGCGCGTCACCCTTTTCATTGCGTTGTTTCCGGTATCGCGTCGAAATCAGGCACGACTGGGGCGGGGTGCGGACAATATCGGGGTATTGTCAGGGATCGTTAATGGCATGGAAACGGGATGGGGGGCTGTATGCGCCTGTTTCTTCTTGCTGAAAATATCCATAAAGCCGCCCGTTCACCCTAATTCCTGCAGGTGTTGCAGGACACCCGGCGCCGCGCAGCGGGGGTCAGAGTTTGATCATAACCTTGCTGTGCAAGGGGTTTAAGCCAAAGAGGATCAATTTTGTTCCCTTTGCATTTGATCAAATATATGGATGCTACAGGATAAGGACGCAGACGCGGGTGACGCTGCCATGGGCGACATGTTGGGACATTCGGGCCATCTGATTGCAGGCGTGCCCGTCACGCGCTTGGAAACGGTGCGCAGGCGGGAGGCGGCGCGCTATGCGGCGGCGCGGCCCTTGACGCAGGCGGCTTTGGCGGGTGGCACGGCGGCGTGGCTGGACAATGTTCCGATGCATTGGATGAAGGATTGGCCGATGCCCTTTCCGATGCTGGTGGCGCGCGCGCGCAAGGCGCGGCTGACCGATCTGGACGGGCACCGGATCGATGATTTCTGTCTGGGCGATACCGGGTCGATGTTCGGGCATTCCCCTGCCCCTGTTGCAAAGGCGATCCGCCAGCAGGCGCGGGACGGGTTGACCTATATGTTGCCGACGCAAGCCGCGTTGGAGGTGGGGCGGTTATTGGTCGAGCGGTTCGGCGATTTTCGCTGGCAGATTGCCACGACCGCGACCGATGCCAATCGTTTCGCCCTGCGCGTGGCGCGGGCGGTAACGGGGCGGCCTAAGGTTCTGGTGTTCAACGGCTGCTATCACGGCACGGTGGACGAGGCGATGGTGGCGCTGCATGACGGGCAGACCGTGCCCCGCCCCGGCCTGACCGGGCAGGTGGCGGACCTGACGCGCACCGCCGTGGCGGTCGAGTTCAACGATCTGGCGGGGGTCGAGGCGGCGCTGGCGGGCGGCGAGGTGGCGGCGATCCTGACCGAACCCGTGATGACCAATTCCTGCATGGTCCTGCCTGATCCGGGGTTTCATGACGGGTTGCGGCGGCTGTCGCGTGCCTATGGCGCGCTGTTGATCATTGACGAGACGCATACGGTATCCAGCGGTTTGGGCGGCTACACCGCCGTGCATGGGCTGGACCCGGATATTTTCGTGGCGGGCAAATGCGTGGCGGGGGGTATGCCGACGGCGATCTGGGGGCTGCGCGATGATGTGGCCGAACGTTTCGCCGCCTATAACGCCACGCGTGCGGCGGGGCATTCGGGGATGGGCACCACGCTGTCGGCCAATCCGATGCAATTTGCCTGTCTGCGCGCGACGCTGGCCGAGGTGATGACGCCTGCGGCCTATGCCCATATGGAGGCGGGTGCGGCGCGGTTGGAGGAAGGTTTGGCTGCGGCCATTACGCGGCACGCAGCACCTTGGCATGTGGTGCGGGTGGGCGCGCGGGTGGAGTTCATCTGCGCGCCGGGGCCGCT
>NCJR01000389.1 GCA_002282555.1 Rhodobacterales bacterium 34-62-10 | reverse complement strand
TGGGTGCGATCTATGGTCTGATGGGGCTGTTCGCCGTCACCTTGACCTCGGCCAGCCTT
The DNA here is from genome assembly GCA_002282555.1 of Rhodobacterales bacterium 34-62-10. Lineage (GTDB taxonomy): Bacteria > Pseudomonadota > Alphaproteobacteria > Rhodobacterales > Rhodobacteraceae > Seohaeicola. Next base: position 1,948 of record NCJR01000389.1, on the reverse strand, counting down.
GTCTATGGTATCGCGATCTGGCGCCATCCGGCGGGCCTGCCGGATGCGGCATTGCGCCTGTCGGTGGCGCTGGGGCTGATCCTGACCTTTGTGCTGACGGTGATCGTGGCGGGTTACATGTCATCGCAACCCGGACATCTGGTGGGGGTGCCCCAGACCGATGCAAGGGTGCCGGTCATGGGCTGGTCGCGCGAAGTGGGCGATCTGCGGCTGCCGCATTTTCTGGCCACCCATGCCATGCATGCGATCCCGCTTGTGGGCCTGCTGGCGGTGCGGTTGCTGCCACAGGATGCCGCGCGGCGGGCGGTCTTGGCCATGTCTGCGGGGTTTGCGACATTGACGCTGGTCACCTTCGCGATTGCGATCATGGGCTATCCGGCCTTTCCGGTGTGATCCAGCTGCAAGCACAAGACAAAGCCCGCACCGAAACGTCGGGGCGGGCTGCGTCATGTCGGCAGTCTGACCCGATCAGCTGGTGCGGCGCTCGTCAAAGCTCAGCGCGATGAAGCTGGGCAGGTGGTCACCCATGCCGATCACCTTGGGGCCATTGTCGCGGTTGCTGTCACGCCCTTGCCCGCCACGCGGCCGATCCCGGTCGCGACGGTCATCCGCGCGGTTCTCCGAGCGACCCTCGGACCGGCGATCGTCCCGCGAACGATCGTCCCGCGAACGCTCCTCGCGCGGACGCTCCTCGCGGGCGCGATCCTCGCGTGGTCGATCATCACGCGTGCGGCTCTCGTTGCTGCGTGCGTCGCTGCGTGCGTCACGGGGCTTGATCTGCTGCGCGGGGGCCTCCTCGGTGAAGACCTCCTCGGCCGGAGCGGTATCCGCGACCTGCGCCGCTTTCTCGCCCGCCGGCTTGTCACCCGCCGTCTTGTCACCCGACCGACCCCGTGATCCACGCGACCGGCTGCTGGACGAGCGGCTGCGCGATGAAGACGAGCGCTCACTCTCGGCCTCATCATCGCTGGCCGGGGCGGTCACGCCCTCCATCGGATTCGGAAGGCGCGGAATCGCGGTCTGCAACAGACGCTCCACATCGGCGAAATTCTTGTCGTCGCGCGGCGTGCAGATCATGATCGTGGTGCCAAGCTTGCCCGCGCGCCCGGTGCGCCCGATCCGGTGCACATAATCCTCGGCATGGCTGGGCACGTCGAAGTTGAACACATGGCTCACGTTCGGAATGTCCAGACCGCGCGCCGCCACATCCGAGGCGACAAGGAACCGCAGCGTCCCGTCACGGAACCCGTCCAGCGTCCGCGTGCGCTGCGACTGCTCCAGATCGCCATGGATCGGGGCTGCGTCATAGCCGTATTTCATCAGCGATTTCGCCACGATATCCACATCCGTCTTGCGGTTGCAGAAGATGATCGCGTTGCGGCATTTCTCGCCCTCGGAATCGATCAGCTTGCGCAGAAGCTGCCGCTTCTCGCTGGCTTCCTGATCCTTGCGGCTGGCCTTGAACATGACCACGCCCTGCGTGATCGTGGCCGACGCGCTGGCCTGCCGCGCCACTTCCACCCGCTCAGGGGCCGACAGGAAGGTATTGGTGATCCGCTCGATCTCGGGCGCCATGGTCGCGCTGAAGAACAGGGTCTGGCGGGTAAAGGGCGTCAGGCTGAAGATCCGCTCGATATCGGGGATGAACCCCATATCCAGCATGCGGTCCGCCTCATCGACCACCATGATCTGCACGCCGGTCAGCAGCAGCTTGCCACGCTCGAAATGATCCAGCAGGCGGCCGGGTGTCGCGATCAGCACGTCCACACCCCGGTCGATCAGCTGATCCTGTTCCTTGAAGGACACGCCACCGATCAACAGCGCCTTGGTCAGCTTGTGATATTTCGTATAGGTGTCGAAGTTTTCGGCCACCTGCGCCGCCAGTTCGCGGGTCGGGCACAGCACAAGGCTGCGCGGCATCCGCGCCCGCGCACGGCCTTTGGCCAGC
>NCJR01000388.1 GCA_002282555.1 Rhodobacterales bacterium 34-62-10 | reverse complement strand
ATCGACCTGATCATTGATCTGGCCGAAACCGCCGCGAAAGAACCCTTCGACTTCCAGCCCGCCGATTACAGCGACATCTATGCCGCCGTGAAAGCCGCTGGCGAAGCAAGCATTCGCGCCGCTTACGCCATCACCGACAAGCAGGCCCGCACCACCGCCGTGTCCGACGCCAAGGCCGCTATCAAGGCGACCCTGACCGAGGAACAACTGGCCGATGCCAACCTTGGCACCGCGCTGAAAAAGCTGGAAGCCAGCGTGCTGCGCGGCGATGTCGTGAAAACCGGCAAGCGGATCGACGGACGTGACACCACCACCGTGCGCCCGATCGTCTGCGAAACCGGCCTGCTGCCCCGTACCCACGGTTCCGCCCTGTTTACCCGTGGCGAAACCCAGGGTCTGGTCGTGACCACGCTGGGCACCGGCGATGATGAGCAGTTCATCGACGCGCTGCATGGCAACTTCAAATCCAACTTCATGCTGCATTACAACTTCCCCCCCTATTCGGTGGGCGAGGTTGGCCGCGTGTCGGGACCGGGACGTCGTGAAATCGGTCACGGAAAGCTGGCATGGCGCGCGCTTCAGGCCGTGCTGCCCGCCGCCACCGATTTCCCCTACACGATCCGCATCGTGTCCGAGATCACGGAATCGAACGGCTCCTCCTCGATGGCCTCCGTCTGCGGCGGCTCCTTGTCGATGATGGACGCGGGCGTTCCGCTCAAGGCACCGGTCGCCGGTGTCGCCATGGGCCTGATCCTCGAGGATGACGGCTCCTACGCGATCCTGACCGACATTCTGGGTGACGAAGACCACCTGGGCGACATGGACTTCAAAGTGGCCGGTACCGAAAACGGGATCACCAGCCTGCAGATGGACATCAAGGTCGCAGGCATCACGCCGGAAATCATGGAGAAAGCCCTGGCACAAGCCAAGGATGGCCGTATCCACATTCTGGGCGAGATGAACAAGGCGCTGTCCGGTGCCGCTGATTTCTCGATCCACGCCCCGCGGATTGAGACGATGCAGATCCCGACCGACAAGATCCGCGAAGTCATCGGGTCCGGCGGCAAGGTCATCCGCGAGATCGTGGAAGTCTCAGGCGCCAAGGTCGATATCAACGACGACGGTATCATCAAGATCGCCTCGCCCAACGGCGATTCGATCAAGAAAGCCTATGACATGATCTGGTCCATCGTGGCCGAGCCGGAAGAGGGCAAGATCTACAAAGGCACCGTGGTCAAACTGGTCGATTTCGGCGCGTTTGTGAACTTCTTCGGCAAGCGTGATGGTCTGGTCCACGTCTCCCAGATCGAAAACCGCCGCCTGAACCATCCGTCGGATGTGCTCAAGGAAGGTCAGGAAGTCTATGTCAAACTGCTGGGCTTCGATGATCGCGGCAAGGTCCGTCTGGCGATGAAGTCGATCAACCAGCAGACCGGCGAAGAAATGACCAAGGAAGAGACCGAAGCCGCCAGCGAATAAGCGGCGCTTCCGGTCAAACGGACAAGGCCCCGATGGAAACATCGGGGCCTTTTTCATCGCGCGGGCCTGCGCTCAGATGATCTCGTCCTCATCGAACAACGGCGCCGCCTCCATCTGGGCCGCGACACCCTCCATCGCCGCTTCCGCGTGCCAGACCTTGGGCGTTTCGGCGACATGAAACAGCGCGTCCCCCTCGTTCACCACGGGCATGTTGCTGCGCCCCACGATGATGCCGTTGGATTGCGCCGTGATCTCGACCTCGGCCACGCCGAACGGGTCCGATACCGCCCCCAGCAGCATGCCCGGTTCCACCAGATCGCCAATCCCGCGATAGGTCCGCAGCAAACCGCCCGCAGGCGCCCGGTACCAGCTTGACCGCGTGCAGGTGACAGGCCGCGCCCGCAACCGTGGCACCCCCTTGGGGCCGATCATGCCCAGAACCTGCATCACCCGCAGGATACCCGACAGCCCGGACCGCGCCGCCAACTCGTCAAAGCGCAACCCCTCGCCTGCCTCATACAGCAGAACATCCACCCCGCGGCCTCGGCCGCCATCCGCAAAGACCCGTCCCGCAGCTTGGAATGCAGCATCACCGGCGCGCCGAACGCCTGCGCCAGATGCTCCAGCCGGGTATTGCCCGGCGTCAGGCGGATCTGCGGCAGGTTCGACCGCTGCACCGCCGCCGAATGCAGATCAATGCCGAAATCTGACCGCGTCACGATCTGGTTCAGGAAGATATGCGCCAGCCGCGCGCCCAATGATCCCTCCGCCGAGCCCGGAAAACAGCGGTTCAGATCGCGGCGGTCCGGCAAATAGCGGGAATGGTTCAGAAACCCGAATGTATTGACGATCGGCACCGCCAACAGCGTGCCCGCCATCCGCTCAAGGTTCGGCGCGCGCAGCAGGCGGCGCACGATCTCGACCCCGATCACCTCATCGCCATGGATCGCGGCGGACACGAACATCACCGGCCCCGGCCTGCGTCCGTTGACCACATGCACCGCCATCGACACCGGCGTGTGGTCCGACAAGGACGACACCGGCAGATCAATGGTCCGCCGCGTGCCCGGCGGCACCCGCACCCCGCCCAGTTCAAAGATCGCGCCGCCGGTCATGCCGTCAATCCTGTCACCCTTTACCCTTGGTCCGCGTGTCCCCATCCTTGGCGCTTTTCTCGATGAACTCGATGATCATGCCCGCGATATCCTTGCCCGTGGCCTTTTCCACACCCTCCAGACCGGGGCTGGAGTTCACCTCCATCACCACAGGCCCGTGATTCGACCTGAGCATATCCACACCGCAGACGTTCAGCCCCATGGATTTCGCCGCGCGCAGGGCCGTCGACCGCTCCTCTGGTGAAATCTTGATCGCTTTCGCCGACCCGCCCCGGTGCAGGTTCGACCGGAACTCACCCTCGGCACCCGTCCGCTGCATCGCGGCCACCACCTTGCCGCCCACGACAATGGCCCGGATATCGCTGCCGCCCGCTTCCTTGATGAACTCCTGCACCAGAATGTTCACCCCCGCCCCGCGAAACGCCTCGATCACCGATTTCGCGGACCGGTCGGTATCGGCCAGAACCACCCCGATGCCCTGCGTCCCCTCCAGCAGCTTGATCACCA
>NCJR01000387.1 GCA_002282555.1 Rhodobacterales bacterium 34-62-10 | reverse complement strand
CGAAGATGTTGCTGTACTTGACCCAGAAAACCACCAGTTATTAACTACTTTTCATTTTTTACGGCAACAAAATCAGAAAGCTGCCGATAGATTTAATTACAATTCGGCCCCGTCCCCGTCAGCGATGCGACAGGCGCGATCCTCGCCCATTCCGTCGATCTGGCGGGCAAACGTCTGCGCAAAGGCGTCACGCTTGAGGCAAGCCATATCGCCGCGCTGACAGCGGCAGGCCATGACACGGTGATCGTCGCCCGACTGGACGCAGATGACGTGCATGAAAACGACGCCGCCGCCGCCCTTGCCGCCGCCCTTTTGCCCGATCCCGCCGCCGCAGGCCTGCGCCTGACCGCGCCCTTCACAGGCCGCGTCAACCTGATCGCCGAAGCGCCGGGTGTCGCCATCATGGATGTCGCGGCCCTTACCGCGCTCAATACGGTCGATCCGATGATCACATTGGCCACCGTGCCACCCTTCCATCAGATGCGACAGGGCGGCATGGTCGCCACGGTCAAGATCATCGCTTACGGCGTCGCGCGCCGCCACCTTGACCGGGCCTGCACATTGGGCGCAGGCGCGATCCGGCTGGCGCAACCACACCTGCGCACGGCGACCCTGATCATCACCGAAATCGCAGGCGGTCTGGACAGCACCGAAGAACAGGAACCGGGCAAGGGGCAGGCGGCAATCAAGGCGCGCCTGACCGCGCTTGATATGGGGCTGGAGCAGGTCGTCAAAGTGCCGCACCACAAGGATGATCTGGCCCGCGCCATCGCTGCGGCACGCTCTGATCTGGTGCTGATCCTGACCGGATCGGCCACATCCGATACGGATGATGTCGGCCCCGCCGCCCTGCGCCTTGCCGGGGGGCATGTGGAACGCGTCGGCATGCCCGTCGATCCGGGCAACCTGCTGTTTCTGGGGCATCTGGGCCCGCGCCCGGTGATCGGCCTGCCGGGATGCGCCCGCTCGCCCGCCCTCAACGGGGCCGATTGGGTGCTCTCGCGCATCGCCTGCGGCCTGACGGTGACCGCACAGGATATCGCAGCCATGGGGATCGGCGGGCTTCTCAAGGAAATCCCCTCCCGCCCGATGCCCCGCGCCGGATTGCCCCGCACCTGATCGCCAGATGCCGCAGCGCACAGCGACAAAAGTTAAGGTTGACGGGCGCGCCCCAAGGGTAAATCCTGCGGCAAGTCACAACATTGCGAGACGTGACAAATTTCATGCTTCTCATATCGCCGGGGGCATGCTTAAAATAATATCGTGAGCGACATAAAATGACTCTGGGAGGAGCCTTATGGTACAGGTCAAGATGACCGTGAACGGCAAAGCAGCGTCAGGTGACGTGGAAGGCCGGACATTGCTGGTTCAATTTCTGCGCGAAAACCTGCATCTGACAGGCACGCATGTGGGCTGTGACACATCGCAGTGCGGCGCCTGCGTCGTGCATGTGAACGGCAATGCCGTCAAAGCCTGCACCATGCTCGCAGCCGAGGCGGAAGGGGCCGATGTTCTGACCATCGAAGGCGTCGCCAACGAGGATGGCTCGCTGAACACGGTCCAGCAGGCGTTCCAGGATCATCACGGGCTTCAGTGCGGCTTCTGCACCCCCGGCATGGTGATGACCGCGACAGCCCTGCTCAAGGAAAACCCCAATCCGACCGAGGCGGAAATCCGCGATTACCTCGAAGGCAACATTTGCCGCTGCACCGGCTATCACAACATCGTCAAATCGATCATGGCCGCAGCCGGACAGGACGTCAGCCGCATCGCGGCCGAATGACATCGTGGCCGCATAACATCGTCGCCGCATAACATCGCGGCCGCATAACATCGAAGGGTGCGCCCTCTGCGGCGCTACTTCGCATCACCTAGGATCACGGATGGCACCGCCCCCGAGGAGGGGGGCCGCCATCCACTCAGGGAGAGGAACACCATGCCCAAAGATCATGGAATTGGCGCCAGCCCGAAGCGGCGCGAGGATTTGCGGTTTCTGACCGGAAACGGCAATTACAC
>NCJR01000386.1 GCA_002282555.1 Rhodobacterales bacterium 34-62-10 | reverse complement strand
CCGCGAGGGGTTCGAGCTGAGCATTTCGCGCCCGCAGGTCCTGTTCCGCGAAGGCCCGGACGGTGAGCGGCTGGAGCCGATCGAAGAAGTCACCATCGATGTGGATGATGAATATTCCGGCGCCGTGATCGAAAAGATCACCGGCGTGCGCCGTGGCGAGCTGGTCGAGATGAAGCCCGCCGGCGTCGGCAAGACCCGGATCATCGCCCATGTCCCCTCACGCGGGCTGATTGGCTATCACGGCGAATTCCTGACCGACACCCGCGGCACGGGCGTTCTGAACCGCGTGTTCCACACATGGGCACCCCACAAGGGGCCGATTCCGGGCCGTCGCGCGGGCGTCCTGATCTCGATGGAAAATGGCACCTCTGTCGCCTATGCGCTGTGGAACCTCGAAGAGCGGGGCCGCATGTTCATCGGCGCGCAGGCCGATATCTATCAGGGCATGATCATCGGCGAACACAGCCGTGACAATGATCTGGACGTGAACCCGATTAAGGGCAAGAAACTGACCAACGTCCGCGCCTCGGGCACGGATGAAGCGGTCCGCCTGACCACGCCGATCACCATGTCGCTGGAACAGGCCATCGCCTATATCGACGATGATGAACTGGTCGAAGTGACACCGAATGCCATCCGTTTGCGCAAGCGGTATCTTGACCCGCACGAGCGCAAGCGTCACGCGAAAAACGTTTAAGATCAGATGATCAGGGCGCGTTCTTCACGCGCCCTGTCACCTCAAGGGTGCCATCCGCCCGCCGCTGCACCACGATGATCTCGCCCGATGCCGGAACAACCCCGGTCAGGGCGGTGATATTCACCTGATGGGTGACAAGCATCGCCCGTGCTCCCTCCGGCAGGTCCGCCAAGGCCGACAGCGTGTCACGGGTCTGGCTGTCTCTGTTGCCACGCCCTGCGAAGAATGAATTGAGCGATGGCCGGATCTCGACCGGCCCCAAGTTCAGCAACCGCGCGGTTTCTTCGGTGCGGCACCACGCGCTGGACCAGATCATGTCGAACTGAACCCCCTGTTCTTGCAGTGCCGCTCCCATCTGGCGGGCTTGTTCCCGCCCGCGCGCATCCAGATTGCGCTGGGTGCTGCAATCGCCAAGGGTAAAGACGTCCGGATCACCACCGCCCGGGGCAATGGCATGGCGCATCAGCGCGATTGCTCCGGGTTGCTTGAGAGCGTTCCAGTCATCCGCAAACAGGGCAGATGGCAGCACAAGACAGACAAAAGCGCACAAACGCATCAACATGGATCACAACTTTCGCTCAGGGTTTGACGAAAGCTAGGGCACGGCGTCCCTCGATCCAGTCTGGCGACTGTCCTCGGCCCGGTTATTCGGTCAACTCGACGATGACCAACTCCCGCTCGGAGGCACCGCGCGCATGGGCCAGCGCCTCCTGATATTCGGGCGAGTGATAGCAGGTCTCGGCCGCCTCAAGCGACGGGAAACGCGCGACCACGTTGCGCGGACGCTCCTTGCCTTCAAGCTGGACGAAACGACCGCCCCGCGCGATGAATGTCCCGCCATGTTTGGCAATGGCAGGGCCGGCAAGCGCGGCATAGCGGCCATAAGCGTCCGGGTCGGTCACGGTCACATGGGCAATCCAGAGTGCGCTCATTTTGGTCAGTCCTTCTTCAAATGCCGTCCACGATCACCAGATCGCGGGTGCTGCTGCGCAGGGCGATGGGCAGGATCGCCTGATATTCGGGTGAATGATACCATGCAAGCGCCTGTTCCCGCGTGGGAAAACTGATGACGACATGGCGATCCGGGCCGGTGCCCTCGACTTGGGTCATCGGACCGCCCTTCACCAGAAAGGTGCCGCCCGCCTGTTCCGCCTGTGCCACGGTCTGGCTGGCATAGGTCTTGTAATCCTCAAGATCCGTCACCTGGATCCGCGCGATGATATAGGCTGTCATGCTCCGTCCCTCCTCAGGCGCCCAGCAGTTTTTCGACCGCAGCAATAGCGGCCGGTGCATTCGCCGCATCCGCCCCGCCGCCCTGCGCC
>NCJR01000385.1 GCA_002282555.1 Rhodobacterales bacterium 34-62-10 | reverse complement strand
AAGGCGAAGGACGGATCGGCCTGTTCGGTGGTGACGATGCGGGTGGTCGTGCCATCGATGCCGTTTGAGCGCAGATGCACACCATTGCCGACGATGAGGATCAGGGCGGGCCTGTCCACGGGTCCGTTCCAGTTGGGCAGGAAGGTTTTGCAGGCGCGCGCATGGGCGATCTGCGCCGCAACTGCGGAGGCAGAGAACTTGAGAATAGCCATGGGGATGTCTTTCTGTTCGGTTTGGAAGGGTCGACCCGCGCGGGTGGCATGATCCACGCGCGGGTCGCGTGAGGACTCAGGCCGCTTGCGGGACCTCGCTGTCAGGCTCCGGGGTTTCCGCGATGGGCTCCGCCTCATCAAAGGCGATACCGTTGGTCTGCATCATCGGCGGGCACCAGGCGGCCACGGCAGCGCGCTGCGCGTCCGTGAGCGTGGCGAAGGGTTCAGCGAAGAGCTTGTCGCAGAAAGCGACGATCTCCTTCTTGCTCGACGAGGCTAGCGTCACAGCCTCCTGGGCCAGACCCAGATCCTCGCCGAGGATCTTCAGGAGCCAGGCCTTTTTAAAGCGGTTGAAGAGCGCCGCATTCGGCGTCCAGTGGGCGCGGATGTCGGGCATGATCTCGATCTCGAACGCATGCATCAGGCTGTCGCGCTGGCGGTCCCGAGCGAAGCAGGACTGCGTGGTGCTGGCGGTGGCATAGGCGACGAGCTTGGCCTTTTCACCTGCCTCCAGCGCGCGAAACGCCGCAAACTGATCGGCGGGCGCGCGGGCCTCATCGAGCCAGGACAGATCAAGCGCATCATGCGCCGCCGCCACCTGCTCGAGCGAGGTCTCGTCGATCTCGTCCATCTTGGCATGGCTGCGGTATTCCTTGCGGGCATCGATCTTGATCGCCTGCGTGACACTGATGCCGCTGGCCAGAACGTCACTGACCAGCTTGAAGAGCGTGAGATCGAGCGTGGCCTCAGGATGCAGCGCCATCGCGGCCCCGAGAGCCATGGCTCGCTCGGTCTTGAGATCCTCGGCCAGTGAGGCCGGGTAGCTGATTTCGCCGGCGTCCAGGGCTTCTTCCCCGGTCGGGCCAGACGAGGAGCCGCGTGCGCCCTCCTCTTTGACGGTGTCTTCCGGGCGGACGAGGCCAACATGGAGGGTCACCTGCCCGCCCGACCAGGACGCGATCACCCCAGACCGCGCGAGGTCCTCGGCGCTGTAGGCCTCCTGCAGATCGCGGGCTTCCTCTTCCAAGGCGTCCACGCGCTCGTAAAGGGCATTGTAGGCACCGTCCTCGAGCCCCTCATCCTCCATCTCGAGCTGCAATTTCTCAAGCTCGGCGGTGATCTCATCCACGCGCTTTTGGGCGGTCTCATCGGGCTCGATCGGGCCGGGATAGACGCGGCCGTAGTCGGCCATGGACGCGTAATCATAGCGCACCATCGCATCGGCCCAGGCAAAGCCCAGCCTCGTGCGGGCCTCTTCGGCAGCCGCACCGAGCTTCTCGAGCAAGATGGTCTCGACCAGTGCTGCATCCTCCAGCACGGAATGCTCTTCCAGAAGGTCAGCTGCGACGGCACCGCCACGCGCCTCGTAGTCCGCGCGCACGAAGGCCCCGATATCGTCGCTGACCTGCACGCCGCGGGATTTGAGCGCCTGTCGAACGGTATAGGCCTGCAGATAGCCTCCGTCCTTCGTGAGCGCCTCGAAGACCTCGCGCTGCGCCTCCTGGCTCGGGTGCTCGGCAAAGGCTTTCATCGTGTCGAGCGTGATCACCTTGCCCCGTGCCGCGGCGCGGATGTCGGGGTGGATAAGGCCATAGCGCAACCGGCCTTTCACGGCCGCCACCGTGGTGCCGAAGGTCTTTGCGATCGTCTCGGGCGTCTGGCCGTCGACCTCCATCATCCGGGCGAAGGCCTCGAACTCGTCGATGGCATTCATCGGTGCCTGGGTGATGTTCTCGGCGAGCGACAGTGCCGTGGTGACGTCGCAGTCTTCCGGCACGAGGCGGCAGTCCACCTTGGTCTTCGCCGTG
>NCJR01000067.1 GCA_002282555.1 Rhodobacterales bacterium 34-62-10 | reverse complement strand
AGCATCCGCATGAGGCGCAGGCGCCTGTCGTGCTGGACGTCAAATCCATGAACTCCAAGAATACGCGGGTGTAATGATGGCTGATCAAATCAATTCCCTTGAAGAGCTGGGCGCCGCAACCGGTGCTGCTGCGGCTCCGGTTGAAATCGCCGCCCCCCGTGAACCCGTCCGTGATGCGCTGGGTCGCGCCTATGCAACCGGCAAGCGGAAAGACGCGGTCGCCCGTGTCTGGATCAAGCCGGGTTCCGGCAAGGTCGTGGTGAATGGCAAGGAAATGGCTGCCTATTTCGCGCGTCCGGTGCTGCAGATGATTCTGCGCCAGCCGTTCAGCATTGCAGGCGTTGTCGATCAGTTCGACGTGATGGCCACGGTTGCCGGTGGCGGCCTGTCCGGTCAGGCGGGCGCCGTGAAGCACGGCATCTCCAAGGCGCTGCAACTGTACGATCCCAGCCTGCGCGCCGCGCTGAAAGCGGCAGGTTTCCTGACCCGCGACAGCCGCGTGGTGGAACGCAAGAAATACGGCAAGGCCAAAGCGCGCAAGAGCTTCCAGTTCTCCAAGCGCTGATCTGGCTTACTCAGTTACGCAAAGGGCCGCCTTCGGGTGGCCCTTTTCTTTTTTGAAACCACAAGATTGCGCCGCCATCCTGATGTTGCATCCGCCGCGGGCAGATGCGGGCAAGCCCTATTCGTCAGGCGCAATCAGCCCCAGACCGCGCAAGTAAATCCCGATCCCGGACTCAAGCAGGTCCTCGGGCGGAAAGGGCGAGGCCGAGCCCGGCGCATTGCGCGCGAACAGTTCCACCACGCCATGCGACATCGCCCAGATATGCGCCGAGAACATGCTGGCGGGCGGGCGCTTGTCCAGCGGGATGTGCTGGCTCAGATCACGGGCCGCATTCTCCAGCACCGCGCGCGCGCGCGTCGCCGCTGCCGCCAGATCCGGGTTGCGATTGACCGCCACGCCGCTTTCGAACATCGCGATGTAATGCCCGGGATATTGCCGCGCAAAGGCAAGATAGGCGCGCCCCGTCGCCTCGAACGCGGCCAGGGCCGAGGGCTGGCCCTTGTCATAGGCATATTGCATCACATCGGCGAAAATCTCGTATCCCTGCCGCGCGGCCTCGGCGATCAACTCGTCCCGCCCCTCGAAATGGCGATAGACCGCCGCAGGGGTGACACCCGCCTGTTTCGCGGCCTCGGACAGGGTAAATCCGGTCGGACCCTGACGCGTGATCAGGTCCAGCGCCGCATCGACCAAAGCTTGACGCAGGTTACCGTGATGGTAGCCCTGCTTACGCATCCCACAGATCCGGCCCGCCGCAAATCGCGCTGTCGCACGCACCGATGGCATCGGTATCCTTGCCGGCATAATCCATCGCCAACAGCAGATGACGGATCACCGACAGGCGGGCCCGTTTCTTGTCTTCGGACTTCACGATGGTCCAGGGCGCGGCATCCGTATGGCTGCGATGCAGGGTCTCGCGGATGGCATCGCTATAGGCATCCCATTTATGCAACCCGTCCACGTCGATCCTGCTCAGCTTCCACTGCTTCAGGGGATCACGCTCGCGCGCCAGAAACCGGCGCAGCTGTTCCGCTTGCCCCACGTTCAGCCAGATCTTGAACAGATGGATCCCCTCATCCACCAGCATATCCTCGAATTCCGGGACCTGATGAAAGAACTGCTCGCGCTGGATCGGAGTGCAGAACCCAAAGACATGCTCGACCACGCCGCGATTATACCAGCTGCGGTCGAACATCACGATCTCGCCACCCGCGGGCAGGTGCTGGACATAACGCTGGAAATACCACTGCGTCGCCTCGATATCCGACGGCTTGGACAGCGCCACCACCCGCGCGCCGCGCGGGTTCAGGTTCTGCGTCAGACGCGAGATGGTGCCACCCTTGCCCGCCGCATCACGGCCCTCGAACAAGATGGCAATCCGTGTCCCGGTCGCGCGCACCCATGCCTGCATCTTGACCAGCTCGATCTGCAACGCATCCATCTCTTTGTCATAGGCCTTGCCGCTCATCTCGGTCGCATAGGGATAGTCGGGGTTGATCAGATCATCCTTGCCGGCCGCGCGGATCGCCTCGCGGATGTGATCGGGGGCATGGTTTTCAAAGAATGTGCTGATGGCGCCGTCAAATGGCAGGCTCATGGCTGCTGACCCTCTTGTTTTTCCCGACTATGGCCCAGCGGTCCTGTCAACGCAATCGCGCGCGGGCGGCGGCGCGGTGGATCGCCGCGACGACAGCCTCGGGGTCGGAATGATGCGGCATATGGCCGATCCCCTCCAGCCGGGTCAGGACCGCACCGGGGATCTGGCGGGCCAGCGGCTCGGAATGGATATGCAGCGGCACCACGTCATCCGCCGTGCCATGCACGATCTCGACGGGCATCGGCAGCGTGCCATAGCGCGCCGACATCTCGACCACATGCGGACGCAGAGAGTTGACCTGCCGCGCATTGGCCCGCAACGTCTCGCGCCGCAGGGTCAGCCCCGCGCCAATATAATCGGCATAGCCATCAGGCGCGGATTGCGGGGCAAAGATGCTGTCCAGCGTGGCACTGACTTGCCGCAGCGGTGCATAGGCCGAGATCAGCGGCACCACGGTCGCCCCGCCAATCGCCGATGATGCGATGTTGTACAGCGCGCCCAATCCCCCCGGCCAAGGGTTCGACGCCCCCGACAACACGATCAGCGCCGCCGTATCCTCGGGCCGGTTCAAGCCCCAGGCCAGCGCCACGGCCCCACCATAGGAATGGCCCAGAACGATGGGGTTCTGCACGTCCAACTGATCGGCGGCAGCCTGCAAAAACGCCGCCTGCTGCACCGGGCTTTCCGCGGCGGTGTTGAAGGGGCCGACAAACGCATCCGACACCCGGTCCGACCAGCCCAGACCGGGGCGGTCAAAGACGATGACGCGGTAATCATCCTTGAGCCGGTCCACGAAATCAAAGGTGAAATCGCGCGTATTGCCCGATGCACCATGGATCAGCACCAGATCGGGGCCCGTGCCTTCGATATGCGCATGCACGCGCTGGCCATTCACCGTCACGAATTGCCCGGTAGGGGGATAGCGCGCCTCGGCCAGGCTCGCGCGGCTCTCGGCGCGGCGATCCACCAGCACGCCGCAGCCCCCGACAAGCGCAACCGTGGCAATCAGGCCAATCACTTTATGTACCGATTTCATCCAGCTCGAACGGGGTTGACTGATAAATCTGGTTTATCCAGTTACCATATAGAAGATGGGCATGGCTTCTCCAGCGGTTCAGCGGCGTCCTCGCGGGATCGTCATTGGGATAGTAATTCAGCGGCACATTGATCGGCGTGCCGGTGGCGACATCGCGGTCATATTCCTGTTTCAGCGTATCGCTGTCATACTCGAAATGGTTGAAGATATAGAGGGCGCGGTGCCCCGGATCCTCGACCAGCGCGGGGCCCACATCGTCACTGGCCAGCAGCGTCACCAGACCGGGCGAGGCGTCAATCTCGGCCTGTTTCACTTCGGTCCAGCGGCTGACCGGGATCACGCAATCATCGGAAAATCCCCGCAGATAAGGCGAGGCGGGGGCCATGTTGCGATGCCGGAAACAGCCAAAGGCCTTGGCCTCCAGCATGTGTTTCTTCACACCGTGGAAATGATAGATCATCGCCATCCCGCCCCAGCAGACACCAAAGGTGGAATGGACATGGCTCTGGGTCCAGTCGAACACCTGGCGCAATTCGTCCCAATAGGTCACCTCCTCGAACGGCAGATGTTCAATCGGCGCGCCGGTAATGATCAGCCCGTCATATTTCTCGTCCGAGGCAGCCACTTCGCTGAAGGGGCGGTAAAAGCTTTCCATATGTTCGGCGGCGGTGTTCTTGGTCTGATGCTCGGACATGCGGATCAGTGACAACTCGATCTGCAACGGCGTCGCCCCGATCAGCCGGGCAAACTGGTTCTCGGTCTGGATCTTCTTGGGCATCAGGTTCAGAAGGCCGATCTTCAGCGGACGGATATCCTGACGCGCGGCCTGATCCTCGTCCATGACCATCACACCCTCGCGCGTCAGCACGTTGAAGGCGGGCAGGGTGGCTGGGATCTTGATGGGCATGGTGTCAGTCCTTCTTGGTCGGGAAAGCGGCAGATAGGGCGGGGGCTATCCCCGCTCAAGTGCGGTGGCGATCAGGGTATCGACATCCGCGGCACTTCGGACGCCCGCCACCTCATCGGCGGTGACGGTGACGCCCCAGTTCCGCGCCATGGCCGCATAGCGCGGCTGACGATGCGCCATCGCCTTGGCATAGGTCCAGCGGATGAAGGCATCAGGATCAACATCACCCTCCGAGATGTTGTTAAGGCTCAGATATTCGTGCCAGACCCGGTCAAGGAACTCGGCCTGATAGGACATGGGCTTGGGGGCCTTGTCGAAGCGCCGGATCAATTCGGCGGTATGCGCCTCGTCGCCCTTGATCCAGACCATCAGGGTGGTCTCGGACAGCGCCTTCATCACCGGATCATTGGCATCCTCGGGGTCCACCCATTCGCAGATCGACCCGCCGGTATCGCAGACGAAATGCGGATAGCCATAAAGCGCCTCGGCCCGTTCGATGAAATAACCGGTATCCAAAAGCGCGTGGATCTCGGCCTGCCGGAACTGCGCCTGACGGCGGGTATATTCGGCATAGGGCAAGCCACCCTTGGCCGGATCACCGGGCTTGCCCAGATAGGAGGACACGGGTTTGAGGTTATGAAACGTGATGTTCGATCCGATATAGATCGAATCCGACAGCAGCAGATCGCGCAGGAACGGCACTTTCATCGCCTCGGCCTTGGCATTGTCGGCGATATATTCGCCCATATAGCGCGTGCCGATCCGGTAATCGATGGAATAGTGGAACCAGTCCCCGTGATCGCGCAGCAGCGTCGCCAGGTGGGTCTTGCCCAATCCCGACATGCCAAAGAACAGCACCCGCTTGCGCGGTGCGGCCCGCCATTCTGCCGCTGATGAATAGATCATGAACGCATCCCCCTTGCTTGGCGCTTGTGGTAGCCCCGGCGGAAAGGGTGGTCAACGCTGTTGCAGCGTCACTGCACAGGCGGCGGCATCGCGCCCGCCGCACGCCGCCGGTTCAGGATACGCCCGTCGATCACCACCAGCCCCGCCGCCAGCAGCGCAAATCCCGCATAGGCGCGCAGCGGCAACGCCTCGTCCAGCACCACAGCCCCCAGCAGGATCGCGACAGGCGCCACCAGCAGCGTGACCAGCAACACATTGCCCGATCCCGCCATGGCCAGCACCCGGTAATACAGCAGATAGGCCAGCGCGGTCGCCACGATGGACAGATAGGTAATCGCCACCCATGTGACGCCCGCATAATCAAGGCTCGGAACGCCCTCCTGCCACAGCGCCAAAGGCAGGATCACCAGCGTCGCCCCGCTCAGCATCCCCGCCGCCGCCACCTGCGGCGCCAGCCCCGACAACCGCGCCCGGTTGAAGGCGCTGCCAAAGGCATAGCACAGCGCCGCCCCGATCAGCGACAGTTGCGCCAGCGCCGTCAGGTCCAGCCCGCGCACCGCATCCGGCCCGATCACGGTGACCGCCCCCGCAAACCCCAAACCCACCCCCGCCAGCTTGCGCCGCGTCAGGCGTTCATCGGCAAAGACCAGCGCCGCGACCAGCACGCCGAAAATCGCGGTGGAGCAGTTGAGGATCGAGGCCAGCCCCGATGGAATATGCGTCTGCCCCCATGTGATCAGCGCAAAGGGCAGGGCAGTGTTCAGCACGCCCGCAAACACAAAGCTTGCCCAGACCACCGGATCACGCGGCAGCGCCAGCCCCCGGAACAGCACATAGGCCCACAGGATCAGCGCCGCCCCGGTGACACGAAAGGCGACCACGCTGACAAACCCCACCTCGCGCAGGATCACCGCGTTCGACAGGAACGACGCGCCCCAGATGCCGCCTAACAAGAGCAGCAGCACCCACGCCTGCAATGATATGGATTTTTGTGTCATGACGCGGTGTTATGCCTGCCCGCGCATGCCCGCAACCCGTTTCCTGCGACTTATCCGCGACTTATCTCGGACGCCGCGTCTCGTGCCAGATGTTCAGGTAATTGCCCGCGAAAATCACCAGGGCGCCCAGAAACACGAACAGGTCAAGCGGCTCCTGATAAAGCAGCATCCCCACGACCGCTATCACCGGCAGGCGGGCGAAATCCAGCGGCACCACCACGGTCGCAGGTGCGATCGACAGCGCGTTGGTCAGGCAGAAATGCGCCATCAGCCCGGCGCACCCGATCACCGCCACATAGGGCAGGCTGGTGGCCGAGGGCAGCGCGATATCCCCGTCAAACCCCGCCGCGATCAGGCCGAACACAACCTGAGTCGTCGTGAGATAAAACAGGATGCAGGCGATGCTTTCCGTCCGGGTCAGCTTTTTCGTAAGCATGATGGTCAAGGCAAAACAGATCGCGGACAGCGCGGCGGTGATGACACCGGGGCTCAGGCTGTCGGCATTGGGGCGTGCCACGATCAGGATGCCGATGAACCCCAGCACCGCCGCCAGCGCCCGCATCGGTGTCAGACGCTCGCCCAGCACCAAGGGCGACAGCACCAACACCCACAGCGGCGAGGTGAATTCCAGCGCGAAAACCTGCGCCAGCGGGATCACCGTGACCGCATAGAACCACAGGTTCTGTCCGGTGAAATGCGCCAGATTGCGTGCCACCTGCAACCCGGGATGCCGCCGCGACACCTCGTGCCAGCGGCGCGTCAGGGTCAGCACCGCAAAGACGATGACCACGCCCACGATGGACCGATAAAGCATGATCTCGAACGTATCCAGATCAAGCGAGGCTTCGCGCCCCGCCACGGCCATGGCCGAAAACGACCCAATCGCCCCGACCATCCAGAATGCGGCGCGCAGCACAGGCGGCGGCGCGGGCAGGATGGCGGGGACAGGCGTTGTCATTTCTCCTCGGTCACCGTGTAGTCGCGCGCGATCCCCGCGGTCTGATGCGCCCAATCGGTCCCCGCGACACGCGCCTGATGCGCCTGATACGCCGCGCGGTCGACAAACCGCTCCTCCACCTGCCAGATCAGCGGATCATCCGAAGGCGTCACGTCAAAGGACACGCAGCCCGCCTCGTCCCGCGTCAGGCGGATATGGTCGGGCAGGGCCATCATCACGGCGCGCGCCTGCGCATGGGTGGTGCAGATCAGACGGCCTGTCAGATGGATCATTCCCATTCGATGGTGCCCGGCGGTTTTGAGGTCACGTCATAGGTGACACGGTTGATCCCCTTGACCTCGTTGATGATCCGCGTCGCGGTCTCGCCCAGAAACTCGTGGCTGAACGGATAGTAATCGGCGGTCATGCCGTCCACGGACGTCACCGCGCGCAGCGCGCAGGCAAAATCATAGGTCCGCCCGTCACCCATCACACCTACAGTGCGGACAGGCAGGATCGCGACGAAAGCCTGCCAGATATCGTCATAAAGCCCGTGACGGCGGATCTGGTCGATGAACACCGCATCCGCCTTGCGCAGGATCTCCAGCTTCTCGCGGGTGATCTCGCCGGGGCAGCGGATCGCCAGACCGGGGCCGGGAAACGGGTGCCGCCCGATGAAACTGGCAGGCAGGCCCAACTCGTGGCCCAAGGCGCGGACCTCATCCTTGAACAGCTCGCGCAGCGGTTCCACCAGTTTCAGGCCCATCTTTTCGGGCAGACCGCCCACATTGTGATGCGACTTGATCGTGACCGACGGCCCACCGCTGAAGCTGACCGATTCGATCACATCGGGGTAAAGCGTGCCCTGGGCCAGAAACTCTGCCCCCTCAATCCCGCTTGCGTATTTCTGGAACACGTCGATGAACAGCCGCCCGATGATCTTGCGCTTTGTTTCCGGATCGGAAACACCTTCAAGCTCTCCCAGAAACAATTCCGCCTCATCCGCGTGGATCAGCGGGATGTTGTAATTGTCGCGGAACATGGCCACGACCTCTGTCGCCTCATTCTGCCGCAGCAATCCGTGGTCCACGAACACGCAGGTCAGCTGATCACCGATCGCCTCATGGATCAAGACAGCGGCAACCGAGGAATCGACCCCGCCCGACAGACCGCAGATCACACGCTTGTCGCCGACCTGCTCGCGGATCTTGCGGATCGCTTCTTCGCGGTAAGCCCCCATGGTCCAGTCGCCGGTAAATCCCGCATCGCGCACGAAATTCTCATAAAGCGTCTTGCCATTGGGCGTGTGATGCACCTCGGGGTGGAACTGCACCGCATAGAACCGCCGCGTCAGATCCGCCGTGATCGCATAGGGCGCGTTGGGCGATGTGCCATAAACCTCGAACCCCGGCGCGATGCGGCTGACATGGTCGCCATGGCTCATCCAGACCTGCTCGCGCGCCTCAAGGAACCAGCCGCGCAACAGATCGATCCGCCCATTCGCAGGCGTCACATAGGCGCGCCCGAATTCGGCGGTGCCATGGCCCGATTCGACCTTGCCGCCCAGCATCTCCATCATGACCTGCTGGCCGTAACAGATGCCCAGAAGCGGCACGCCCAGCGTAAAGACGCTTTCGGGCGGACGCGGCGATCCCTCGCGGGTCACGCTGTCCGGCCCCCCCGACAGGATCACGGCTTTTGGCGCAAATTCCGCCAGAAAGGTATCCGTGACCTTCT
>NCJR01000384.1 GCA_002282555.1 Rhodobacterales bacterium 34-62-10 | reverse complement strand
GCGAGGAGATCATGCAATGACGGATGGCCCCCTGTTTGATCGCCGGATGCTTGAGGCGCTGGTTTGTCCGCGCACCGGGGCGCGGCTGGACTATGACGCGGAAGCGCAGGAGTTGATCAGCAAGCCTGCGCGACTGGCCTATCCGATCCGCAACGGGATTCCGGTGATGCTGGTGGATGAGGCACGCGCGCTGGACTGAGGTTGAGCGCTGCCGCCATGAGAAAACCGCCGCCCGGCATCCCGGACGGCGGTTTTTTGTTGTCGTGGCAGAGGCTTATTCGGCGGCTCAGCCAGCGA
Organism: Rhodobacterales bacterium 34-62-10; assembly: GCA_002282555.1. Lineage (GTDB taxonomy): Bacteria > Pseudomonadota > Alphaproteobacteria > Rhodobacterales > Rhodobacteraceae > Seohaeicola. The sequence goes on along the minus strand of NCJR01000384.1, from coordinate 1,745 downwards.
CGGATTTGACCTCAAGGAAATCCTCGATCCCCCAGACGCCGCCTTCGCGCCCGTTGCCGGATTGCTTCATGCCGCCGAAGGGGGCACCTGCGCCGCGCGACTGGCCGTTGATTTCGACCATGCCGGAGCGCAGTTGCAGCGCGATGCGGTTCGATTTGGCGCCATCCTGCGTCTGGATGTAGTTGGTCAGGCCATAGACCGTGTCATTGGCGATGCGGATCGCTTCTTCTTCGGTCTCGAACGGGATGATCGACAGCACGGGGCCAAAGATTTCCTCGCGCGCGATGGTCATGTCGTTGGTGACATCGGCAAAGACCGTGGGTTTGACGAAGAAGCCACGGTTCTGCCCGTCGGGGCGACCGGTGCCGCCGGCGACCAGACGCGCGCCCTCATCGATGCCCTTCTGGATCAGGGCCTGGATCTTGTTGAACTGCGCTTCGTTCACGACGGGGCCGATGTGACGGCCGGGTTCGTGGGCATTGCCGACGGTGACGGAATTGGCGACCTCGGCCGCGGTTTCGACGGCTTTTTCGTAGACGCCCTTCTGCACCAGCATCCGGCTGGGCGCGTTGCAGGACTGACCCGAGTTGTTCATCATGTGCAGCACGCCGCGCTTGACCGCCTTGTCATCGGCATCGGCGAAAATGATGTTCGCGCCCTTGCCGCCCAGTTCCAGATGCACGCGCTTGAGCGTGTCGGCGGCGGCTTTGGAGATGGCGATGCCCGCGCGGGTGGAGCCGGTGAAGCTGACCATATCCACGTCCTTGTGGCTGGACAGTTGGCTGCCCACGCCCACGCCATCGCCGTTCACAAGGTTGAACACGCCTTTGGGGAAGCCTGCCTCATGCATGATTTCGGCAAAGACGATGGCGTTCAGGGGGCTTTCCTCGGAGGGTTTGAGCACCATGGTGCAGCCCGCGATGGCGGCGGCCACAACCTTGAGCGTGACCTGATTCATCGGCCAGTTCCACGGTGTGATCAGGGCGCAGACACCGATCGGTTCATAGACGATGCGGTCATTCGGCGCGTGATCACCAAGCGGGCGGATGAATTTGAACTTTTTGGCCGCTGTGATGAAGTTGGTGGTGTGCCATGTGCCAGCCCCGACCTGCGAGGCGCGGGACATGTCGATGGGCGCACCCATTTCGGTGGTCATGGCCTGGGCCAGATCCTCGGTCCGGGATTTGTAGACCTCGAGCATCTTTTCAACCAGCGCGATACGATCCTCGACCGGGGTGGCCATCCATGCGGGGAAGGCGGCTTTGGCGGCGGCGACGGCCGCGTCGGTATCGGCCTTGCCACCCAGCGAGATGACGGCGCATGCCTCTTCGGTCGAGGGGTCGATCACGTGGTGGTCGCGCCCTTCAATCGGGTCAACCCATGCACCGTTGATATAGAACTGACGTTTCTCGATCATCCTTGATCCTCCAATTGCTTGCGCGGGGCGGGGCCGTTTTGAATGTGCGGTCCCTGACCCATTCCTGTCTTCCCGCGCAATCTGTCAGTGCTTGGGCGGGGCTGCAAGGGCCACTGAGAGGTTGTCAGAAAATTTGATCAAATTATTCACGCAAAGATGATCGGCCTTTTGTCGCCGATTGCCGCAGGTATGAGATTCGTGGGTGCGCCTGCCGTCACATCGGCGTAGCCATTGTTGCAGTTCATCACTTGCAAAAAGAGGAATATATCATGGGTCTGCGTATCAACGATATCGTGCCGAATTTCACCGCCGAGACGGATCAGGGCAC
>NCJR01000383.1 GCA_002282555.1 Rhodobacterales bacterium 34-62-10 | reverse complement strand
GGCCCAGATGCGCGATGCCGCAGGCGACAGCCCCGAACAGGGCCTGTTCGATGGCATCATGCAGATGCACGCGGCGCTGCGCAAAATCGAACGCGCGGGCATGGACCCCAAAACCCTCAAGGGTGGCAAACCCATCGCCGCCGCCCTGCCCGGCACCGCCGTGGGCATCGGCCTTGAACTGCCGCTGGCCACGCATCGCATCTTCGCCGCCCCCAACCCCAAGGCCAAGATCGGCCTGCCGGAAATCCTTGTCGGTATCTTCCCCGGCGCAGGCGGCACCACGCGTCTGGCCCGCAAACTGGGCGCCATGGGTGCTGCCCCCTACCTCTTGGAAGGCAAGCTTCTCGATCCCGCCAAGGCCAAATCCGCTGGCATCATTGACGAGGTGGTGGATGATCCCGTCGCCGCCGCCCGCGCTTGGGTGCTGCAAGCCAAAGACGCCGATCTGGTGAAACCATGGGATGCCAAGGGCTATAAAATGCCCGGCGGCACCCCCTATCACCCTGCAGGTTTCCCCACGTTTGTGGGTGCCTCCGCCATGGTGAACGGCAAGACCCAAGGCGCCTTCCCCGCGGCCAAGGCGCTGCTCTCGGCCGTCTATGAAGGATCGCTGGTCCCCTTCGACACCGCCCTGCGGATCGAGGCGCGCTGGTTCGTCAACGTGATGATGAACCCCTCCTCCGCCGCGATGATCCGCTCGCTCTTCGTGAACAAGGAAGCGCTGGAAAAGGGTGCCGTGCGCCCGCAGGACGTGCCCGATCAGCGGGTCAAAAAACTCGGCGTGCTGGGCGCGGGCATGATGGGCGCAGGGATCGCGCTGGTCTCTGCCCAAGCCGGGATCGAGGTCGTCCTGATCGACGCCACCCAGGACAGCGCCGACAAGGGCAAAGCCTATACCGAGGCCTATCTCGACAGCGGCATCAAGCGCGGCAAGGTCACCGCCGACAAGAAGGCCGCGATGCTGGACCTGATCACCGCCACCACCGATTATGACGCGCTCAAGGGCTGCGATCTGATCATCGAGGCGGTGTTCGAGGATATGAAGGTCAAGGCCGAAGTCACGAAAAAGGCCGAAGCCGTGATCCCCTCCGATTGCATCTACGCCTCCAACACCTCGACCCTGCCGATCAGCGAACTGGCCAAGGCATCCTCGCGCCCCGGCCAATTCATCGGCATCCACTTCTTCTCCCCCGTGGAAAAGATGCTGCTGGTGGAAATCATCAAGGGCGAGGCCACAGGTGACGTGGCCGTGGCCAAAGCCCTCGATTACGTCCGCCAGATCCGCAAGACCCCGATCGTGGTCAATGACGCGCGCTTCTTCTATGCCAACCGCTGCATCATCCCCTATATCAACGAAGGGATGCGCATGGTGAAGGAAGGCGTGGCCCCCGCGCTGATCGACAATGCCGCGCGGATGCTGGGCTTCCCCGTCGGCCCGCTGCAACTGGTCGATGAAACCTCGATTGATCTGGGCGCGAAAATCGCCCGCGCCACCAAAGCCGCGATGGGCAATGCCTATCCCGATGGCGAGGTCGATGAGATCATCTTCTGGATGGAAGGTCAGGGCCGCATGGGTCGCAAGGCCAAGGCCGGCTTCTTCTCCTATGACGAGGCGGGCAAGCGTCAGGGCTATTGGCCGGGTCTGGCCGATCAATACCCCCGTCTGGCCGAACAGCCCAGCCTCACCGAAGTGCAGCACCGCCTGATGTTCGCCCAAGTGCTCGAAGCTGTCCGGGCGCTCGAGGAAGGCGTGCTGGAAGACATCCGCGAAGGCGATGTCGGCGCGATCCTCGGCTGGGGCTTTGCGCCGTGGTCCGGTGGTCCGTTCAGCTGGCTCGACATCATCGGCACGCCCTATGCCGCCGAACGCTGCGATCAGTTGCAGGCCGCTTACGGCGACCGTTTCGCCTGCCCGCACCTGCTGCGCGAAATGGCCGACAAGACCCAAAGTTTCTATGGTCGTTTCAGCAAGGACCAAAAGGCCGCCTGATCCGGCAGCCCTCCGATGAAAATACAAGCGGCGCGGTCAGTAATGTCCGCGCCGCTT
>NCJR01000382.1 GCA_002282555.1 Rhodobacterales bacterium 34-62-10 | reverse complement strand
AAGCTGGCGAAACTGCCGCGTAACAGCTCGGCTGTGCGTCTGCACAACCGCTGCCAGTTGACCGGCCGTCCGCATGCGTATTACCGCAAGCTGAAACTGTCGCGTATCGCGCTGCGGGATCTGGGCTCCATGGGCCAGATTCCCGGCCTGGTGAAATCCAGCTGGTAAGGGAGAGAGTGATATGAACGATCCTATCGGCGATATGCTCACCCGTATCCGCAACAGCCAGATGCGCGGCAAGTCCACCGTGGTCACGCCGGCATCCAAGCTGCGTGCCTGGGTTCTGGATGTGCTGGCAGATGAAGGCTATATCCGCGGCTACGAAAAAGCTGCGGACGAGAATGGTCACCCGACCCTCGTCATCAGCCTGAAATACTTTGATGGCACCCCCGTCATTCGCGAAATCAAACGGGTCTCCAAACCCGGGCGTCGCGTCTACATGGGTGTCAAGGATATCCCCTCGGTCCGTCAGGGCTTGGGTGTATCGATTGTCAGCACGCCCAAGGGTGTGATGTCGGATGCAGCAGCACGCAGCGCCAATGTTGGCGGTGAAGTGCTCTGCACGGTCTTCTAAGGAGGAAGGCAATGTCTCGTATTGGTAAGAAGCCGGTCGAGCTGCCCGCAGGCGTTTCGGCGTCCGTGTCCGGCCAGACCGTCGAAGTGAAGGGCCCCAAGGGGACCAAAAGCTTCAATGCAACCGACGACGTCACCATCAGCGTTGATGGCAATGTTGTTAAAATCACTCCGCGTGGCACGTCCAAGCGCGCTCGCCAGCAGTGGGGCATGTCCCGCTCGATGGTGGCAAACCTTGTGACCGGCGTCACTTCGGGCTTCAAGCGCGAGCTGGAGATCACCGGTGTGGGTTATCGTGCGGCCATTCAGGGAAGCACTCTGAAGCTGTCGCTGGGTTACAGCCACGAAGTGAACTTCGAGGTTCCGGCCGGTGTCACTGTGACCTGCCCGAAGCAGACCGAAATCTGCCCGAAGCAGACCGAAATCGTTGTCGAAGGTGACGACGCCCAGCTTGTGGGCCAGGTCGCGGCGAATATCCGCGAATGGCGCAAGCCCGAGCCCTATAAGGGCAAGGGTATCAAGTACAAGGGTGAGTACATCTTCCGCAAGGAAGGCAAGAAGAAGTAAGGACGCGAGAGATGGCAAACAGCAAAAGAACCCTGTTTCTGAAGCGCCGCCTGCGCGTTCGGAACAAATTGCGGAAGGTCAACGCGGGTCGCGTTCGGCTTTCCGTTCACCGCAGCAACAAGAACATCAGCGTCCAGCTGATCGACGATGTGCGTGGCGTCACACTGGCCTCTGCCTCCACTCTGGAGAAGTCGCTTGGTATGGTCGGCAAGAACAACGTCGAAGCAGCCGCAAAGGTGGGCGCGGCAATTGCCGAGCGTGCCAAGCAGGCCGGTGTCGAAGACTGCTACTTCGATCGTGGTGGTTTCCTCTTTCACGGGAAGGTGAAGGCTTTGGCCGACGCTGCTCGTGAAGGTGGCCTCAAGTTCTAAGGAGACGATAGAATGGCAAGAGAAGACAACCGCCGCGACCGTCGCGACCGCGAAGAGTCCACACCGGAGTTCGCCGATCGTCTGGTGGCAATCAACCGCGTCTCGAAAACCGTGAAGGGTGGTAAGCGTTTCGGCTTTGCTGCTCTCGTGGTGGTCGGCGATCAGAAGGGCCGTGTCGGCTTTGGCAAGGGTAAGGCGAAAGAAGTGCCCGAAGCCATCCGCAAGGCCACGGAGCAGGCCAAGCGCCAGATGATCCGTGTGCCGCTGCGCGAAGGCCGCACCCTGCATCATGACATGGAAGGGCGTCATGGCGCCGGCAAGGTTGTGATGCGGGCCGCACCGGAAGGGACCGGCATCATCGCCGGTGGTCCGATGCGCGCCGTGTTCGAGATGCTGGGCCTCAAGGACGTTGTGTCCAAGTCGCTGGGCTCGCAGAACCCCTACAACATGATCCGCGCCACCATCGACGGGCTGAAAAAAGAGACCAGCCCCCGTTCCGTGGCACAGCGTCGTGGCAAGAAGGTCGCCGACATCCTGCGCAAGGATGACGCGCCGGTTGCCGAAGCGGCCGAAGCGTAAGGAACCGGAGCAATGGCAAAAACCATCGTCGTCAAGCAGATCGGCTCGCCGATCCGCCGCCCCGAAAAGCAGCGCCAGACCCTGATCGGTCTGGGTCTGAACAAGATGCACAAGACCCGCGAGCTGGAGGATACCCCTTCGATCCGCGGTATGGTCGCCAAGATCCCGCATCTCGTCCAGATCATCGAAGAGCGCGAGTAATCCCATCGGGGCGGGTGCAAGCCCGCCCTGTCATACCATCAACGCCGTGGTCGGCCGCTCCCGTCGCTGGGGGTCGCATCCGGCACAAGGAGAAGCGACATGAAACTGCATGAACTGAGTGATAACGACGGCGCCACCAAGAAACGCAAGCGCGTCGGTCGTGGTCCGGGCTCTGGTACCGGTAAGACCGGCGGCCGTGGTATCAAGGGTCAGAAATCCCGTTCGGGTGTGTCGATCGGTGGCTATGAGGGTGGCCAGATGCCGCTCTATCAGCGTCTGCCCAAGCGTGGCTTCAACAAGCCGAACCGCAAGGCCTTTGCTGTTCTGAACCTCGGCATCCTTCAGAAATTCATCGAAGCTGGCAAGATCGACGCCAAGCAGCCGATCACCGAGGACGTGCTGGTCGCGTCGGGTCTGGTGCGTCGCAAGCTGGATGGTGTGCGGATTCTGGCCAAGGGTGATTTTTCGTCCAAGGTCACGCTGAATGTCACCGGCGCATCGGCACAGGCCATCGAATTGGTCGAGAAACTGGGCGGTGCTTTGACTGTCACCGCAACGGCCAAGGTTGCTGCGGCTGAATAACGGGTTGTGAGCGGTGCGCGCGCCGCTTACATAGTCCCTAGTTTTCCTGAACGCCGCCTGAGCCGGAAAACCGCTCTGGCGGCGTTGTCACATGAGAGAGACCGCGAATGGTATCTGCAGCAGAACAAATGGCGGCGAACACCAGCTGGGCCGCC
>NCJR01000381.1 GCA_002282555.1 Rhodobacterales bacterium 34-62-10 | reverse complement strand
ATCGGCGGGCAGGATCATCACCGCGCCCCATCCTTGGGGCAAGGCGGTGACCCCCCCGCGGATCGACGCCACCATCCCCTCCGCAGCGTCCAGCACGAAAACGGATGTCACCGACAGGCCTGCCAGACAGCTGCTGCGCGGATGATCCGGGCCGGGAAGGGTGCACACAACAGGCCCCTGCGCGACAGCCAAGGCCCGCTCGAGCATCACCCGCAACAAGGGCTGGCCCGCGACCTCTTCCAGCAGCTTGTCGCCACCCCGCATCCGGGATGAAGCACCTGCCGCAAGGATCAGGATCGCGCAGGGGGTCACATCCTCAGCCCCGCATCCTTGCGCCATCGGCATCGAACAGCGGCGTGGTGATCAGCCGGGCAGGGCGCATCTGGCCCATGATCTCGATCTGGACCTCCAACCCTGCCTCGGCCCGGTCGGTTGGCACGAACCCCAGCGCAATCGATTTGCCAGCATGGTGTGAATAACCGCCCGAGGTGCAGAACCCCTGAACCTTGCCATCCAGCCAGATCGGTTCATAGGCCACCACATCAGCATCCAGCGCATCCACCTCAAAGGCGCAGAGCTTGCGCTTGGCGCCAAGCTCGCGCTCGCGTTCCGCTGCCTTGCGCCCGATGAAACCCACGTTCTTCTTGAACGAAATGAAACGATCCAGCCCGGTTTCCGCCGCCGTATAATCGGGCGAAAACTCATTGAGCCAACTGCCAAAAAACTTGTCCAGACGCAGGCTCATCATCGCGCGCATGCCGAAGGGCTGCATCCCGTGTTTCTGCCCTTCCTCCCACAACACAGCCCAAAGCGCGCGCTGCACCATCGGATCACAGTAAATCTCATAGCCCAGATCACCCGTATAGCTGACGCGCTGCACGGTGCAATCGGCCATGCCGACGGTCATGTGCCGCACATCCATAAAGGCCATATTGCTGATATCCGTGCGCGTGCAGGCGGCCAGCACCTCGCGCGCCTTGGGGCCAGCGATCTGGAACCCGGTCAGGCGGTCGCTGATATTCTCGACCGTGATACCGGCATCGGCGTTCTGTTCGAACCAGCGCGTGTGATAGGCCTGCGCACCATAGCTGGCGGTCAGTTGGAAGCGATCTTCGGCCAGACAGGAGACCGTGAAATCACCGATCAGCCGCCCCTTGGGTGACAGCATCGGCGTCAGGCTCAGCCGTCCCGGTTGCGGGATACGGCCCGCCATGATCCGGTCCAGCCAAGCGCGGGCACCCGCACCTGTGACCAGATATTTGCCGAAATTCTGCACCTCGTTGATACCCACGCCATTGCGCACGGCTTTGACTTCGCGCGCAGTGGCGTCAAAGGCGTTGGAGCGGCGGAAACTCGGTGTCTCGAACCGTGGCTCGTCGTCTTGTGCAAAGTAATTGACAACCTCAAGCCCGTATTGCGCGCCCCAGACAGCCCCCATCTTGTCGAATGTGTCATACATTGGCGTGGTACGGAACGGACGCGCCGCTGGCAGTTCCTCGTTCGGGTAACTGATCGAGAAGCGTTTTTGGTAGTTCTCGATCACCTTGGGGCGGGTGAATCCGGGCGTGGTCCAATTCCCGAACCGCGCGCAATCCATGGCAAAGGTGTCGCGCTCGGTTTCCCCCTCGATCATCCACTGCGCCAGCATCAGGCCAACGCCGCCGCCTTGAGAAAAGCCCGCCATCACAGCGCAGGCTGACCAGTAATTGCGCATCCCCGGCACCGGGCCAACCAGCGGGTTACCATCAGGCGCAAAGGTGAAAGGGCCGTGGATCACGGTCTTGACGCCCGCGCGTTCCAGAATGGGAAAACGGCGATAGGCAAAGGCGATACTGTCTTCGATCTTGTCCAGATTGTCGGGCAGCAATTCATGCCCGAAGGTCCACGGCGTGCCATCCACAGCCCAAGGGCGGCAGGGATGCTCATAGAACCCAATGCAGAGCCCACGCCCTTCCTGCCGCAGGTAGCTTTCGCCAGCGGGGTCCATCACATGCGGATGCTCGGTATCGCGCTCGTAAATCTCGGGCAGATCGTCGGTGACGATATATTGATGCTC
>NCJR01000380.1 GCA_002282555.1 Rhodobacterales bacterium 34-62-10 | reverse complement strand
CTTCGCTTCGCTTTCCGCGTCCAGGGCTGAGGTCGCCTCATCCTCAAGCGGGATGGCGCCGATATCATCCACCGCGACCTCCGGCGGGTCGTAAAGCTGCACCCCATCGGCGCGGATATGCAGATGCCGTCCCTGCCCTTTGATCAGATCGACCGCGTTCTGGATCACAGTCAGGGTCTTGAGGCCCAGAAAGTCGAACTTGACCAGCCCTGCCTGTTCCACCCATTTCATATTGAACTGCGTGGCGGGCATATCCGAGCGCGGGTCCTGATAAAGCGGCACCAGACGGTCCAGCGGACGGTCCCCGATCACCACACCCGCAGCATGGGTCGAGGCGTTACGCAGCAACCCTTCAACCTGCTGGCCGTAATCGAGCAGGCGTTTCACCACTTCTTCGGACCGCGCCGCTTCGCGCAGCCGTTCTTCCTGCGCCAATGCCTGTTCGATGCTGACGGGTTTCACACCCTCAACCGGGATCAGCTTGGACAGACGATCCACCTGACCGTAAGGCATTTGCAACACACGCCCGATATCGCGCACCGCCGCCTTGGACAGCAGCGCACCGAAGGTAATGATCTGCCCCACCCGGTCTCGGCCATAGCGGTCCTGCACATAACGTATCACCTCCTCGCGGCGGTCCATGCAGAAGTCGATGTCGAAGTCCGGCATCGAGACCCGTTCAGGGTTCAAGAACCGCTCGAACAGCAGGCTGTAGCGCAAGGGATCAAGATCGGTGATCGTCAGCGCATAAGCGACCAGAGAGCCCGCACCAGACCCACGCCCCGGTCCCACCGGGATGCCCTGATCCTTGGCCCATTTGATGAAGTCGGCCACGATCAGGAAATAACCGGGAAAGCCCATCCCCTCGATGATGCCCAGTTCAAACTCAAGCCGTTTCTCATAGTCCGCGACCGAGGCGGCGTGGGGAATCACAGCCAACCGCGCCGCCAACCCCTCCTTGGCCTGCCGGCGCAGTTCCTGCACCTCATCATCGGCGAATTTGGGCAGGATCGGATCGCGTTTATAGGCGCGGAAGGCACAGCGGCGAGCGATTTCGACCGTATTTTCAATCGCTTCTGGCAGATCGGCAAATAGCGTCGCCATTTCCTGCGGCGATTTGAAATAATGCTGCGCGGTCAGGCGACGGCGCGGGCCTTGCTGATCGACATAGGCCCCTTCGGCAATGCAGATCAGCGCGTCATGCGCCTCATACATCGAGGATTTCGGGAAATAGACATCGTTTGTGGCGACCAGCGGCAGGTCCATGGCATAGGCCATCTCGACAAAGCCACGCTCAGACAGTCGCTCTGCCTCGGGCAGGCCGCCGCCTTCAGGATGGCGCTGCAACTCGACATAAAGCCGATCAGGATAGATTGCCGCCAGACGGCGCATCAGGTCTTCCGCAGCCGGGCGTTGCCCTGCGCGCAACAGCCGCCCCACCGGACCATCCGGCCCACCCGACAGGCAGATCAGCCCCGCGCTGAACTCCGTCAACTCCTCCATCGTGACCTGCGGCAACTGGCCTGCCTTGTCCAGATAGAGGCAGCTGTTCAGCCGCATGAGATTCTCATAACCCGTCTCATTCTGCGCCAGCAAAACGATGCCCGCCGGGTCGCGGGGCCGCTCGCCCGGTTGCGTCGGCAGATAAGCGACCGAGACCTGACAGCCCATGATCGGCTGCACCCCGGCTCCGCTGGCCGCCACGGAAAACTCCAATGCAGCGAACATGTTGTTGGTATCGGTCACGGCCACGGCAGGCATCCCCACAGCGGCACAGAGGCCCGGCAGCTTTTTCAACCGCACCGCTCCTTCCAGCAGGGAATATTCGGTGTGGACACGCAGATGAATGAATCGGGGGGATGTGCTCATGTCGTGGAAACTACCCCAAGCCCCGGCCCTCTGGAAGCGCTGAGAATCTAGCTGCTCGGCAAGCGGCAGGTTTTCCACGCGCAAGCTTTTGCTTGCCAACTGCGCAAATCCGCGCTTTTCTGAGGGGAACCAACAAGGGCCCGCGCTGCTCTACGCCGCATCGAGACAGCGCATCACCGGGCAAACAAC
>NCJR01000379.1 GCA_002282555.1 Rhodobacterales bacterium 34-62-10 | reverse complement strand
GCCGCCAAAACCCCCAAAAGCCGGTTGAAGGAGATGACCCGCGCCCGGCATGCCACCGAGGCAAAGAAGCCTTATGCCGACTTCGCCGCGCCTTCCGTCCCGACCCAAGAAAAGCTCGATCCGGATCGCCCTCGGCGGGTCTTCCCTGTCGAGGATTGGTAGGGTGCCGGATCACCTCATGCCCGCCATAATCCCGCTCTTGCAGGCCGATGACGCAGTGCGGATCGCCCATGTTCGCGCGCCGCGCTGGATCAGCCATCCGGCCGCCGGCGCGGCGCATGACGCGATGCGACTGCTGCTCGAGCGACCGCCATCGCTGCGCCCACGCGGTTTGCTGCTTGCCGGTCCCTACCACAACGGCAAGACCATGATCGCCGAACGCTTCGCCATCGAACATCTGCGTACCGCCGACCAGCAAAAGGTGTGGGTGATCCAGACCCGGGAAGGTGCAGGCCTGTCGCATTTCTATGCCAGCATCCTGTCCGGATTGCGCGCGCCACAAGCCGCGGGCTGGCGCAGCCTGTCCCGCGCCGGCGATCAGGTCGATCATCTTCTGGAGCGCCTGAAGCCGCGCCTTTTGATCTTCGACGAGTTCCACAGCGCATTGCGCGGGCGGCGCCAGGATGTGAAGGCTATCTTCTCGTTCTTGCGGCGGATCGCACGGGTGCATGACATCTCACCAGTCCTTGTCGGCGAAATCGCGATCTACGATGCGGTGCATGACACCGACGAAATGGGCTCACGTTTCGATACGATCCCCATTCCACGATGGCCGTATGACGAGGAATTCGCGACGCTTCTCGACAGCCTGGAAGCCAGTCTGCCGCTCGCCGACACCTCCGATCTGTCGCGCGAACCCTTGGCGAAGATCATCCATGATCTGTCAGAGGGGCTGATCGGCGAGGTTGTCGAGATCGTCACCCGTGCCGCAGTGGCGGCAATCTCGCGCGGTGAGGGCCGGATCACGGGCGCAACCCTGTGGGACCTCGGCTATGTGCCTCTCTCGAGGCGCCGTAATTCCGCTTTGCGTCACGATATGACATGAGGTTTGGGCCGACCGAGATATCCGTCACATCTGCAGAGCGGTATGAAAGTGTGGCGGGAAGCCGTTGGCCAGTGAGCATTATGCCCGCACCAGGTGAACTTCTGTCGAGTTGGCTGCACCGCCTCGCCTACGCGAACGGCATACCTCCGCACTATTTTGGCACGCTTCTCGGAGCGCCGGGTGAGAACTGGTCGGCGCGGCTTGATCGGGCGTTGCCCGATCGCATCCTGCAGTTTCTGCGAGAGCATACCGGCATACCCGTGGAAGACATCGCGGCTCTGACCATTGCCCCTGACCCCTTGGCCCGGCTGCGTTTGCCCCTGCGGGCATCGCCTCAGCAGAGTTGCGCACCCAGGAGGCAGGTTACCTGGCTGCAGTTCTGTCCCGCTTGTCTGACGGAAGACGAAACGCCCTATTTTCGCCGAGGCTGGAGCCTGGCGACACGCGTTTCTTGCTTTCACCACGGTTGTCGGCTTCGGGACAGGTGCCCATCTTGCGGGGGCGGATTGGCTCCGTTCAGCCAGAAGCGTCTTGTGCCGCATCAGATCTGCGCCCGGTGCGGCGCGGCCCTCTGCAAACGCACCCGTCCTGCCACCAATGGGGTTCGGCGTCTTGAGCGTCTGATCGACGATCTGCTTCGTCTGCAGGCAGCAGGGCATAGAATGGCAGAAGGACGATCACTGCCGGACCTTCTTGGATCGGCTTGCTTTCAATTTGGTAAACAGAGTGTATCCATCGTGCGCCTCCCCCATCGGGATCGCTATCAGCTGTTTCAGAAATTGGCGGAAGGGCGGTCGACGCCGTTCGAAAAGAGAAGAAGTTCCGCGATTATCTATTGGAAACGCGTCGTTCAGGCTGCGCCAGCTTGGAGCGGACTGGTCACATCTTTCAGCGATGCCGTCCTGCCTCGGCCCAAAGCTGGGCCTTGCTCTACCACCGCTGGCCCGCATTTGGCGGATCTCGTTCAGGCGGCCGCGCGGCTCGATCAGCAGCGGCAAGCGCTGTAAAAATTCCCGGTGAGTTTCAGGCGCGCGCGGCCAGCCCGGC
>NCJR01000066.1 GCA_002282555.1 Rhodobacterales bacterium 34-62-10 | reverse complement strand
TGATCCGTCCAGATCCAGCAGTCTGCGCGACCGCAGGTGCCGCTTGCGGCAGAAAATCCTTGTCTAGCGCTCGGATACAGGCGATCTTCACCTCAAACGACACGCCACTTGGGGAATGCAGGTTACGAAGACTTCCATTGGGCGCTGATGGGCATGAGCGGCCGCGCCGAGGAGTCGTCCGTCCTTCGGATCGCGGAAGACATCGGCCTGGACGTCGCGCAATTGCGCCGCGACATGGAAGCGCCGGAGATCGACGCACATATCGAAACTTCGATGCGCCTGGCGCAGGTCCTCGGCATCACGGGCACACCATCCTTCGTGATCGGCGACGCCCTTGTGCCCGGTGTCGTGGATGCCGAGCAGTTGCAAACGCTCGTCACCGATGCGCGAGAACCGGAACAATGAACGCGGCCGGAAAGACGGGCCTGACGCGCCGCCATTTCATCATCACCGCAACCGCCCTATTTTCGCCGCCCATCTCGGGGCCGCTTCTGGCGGATAGCTGGCCGAGCGAGGCGCAGAAAAGCGCATGGGATGCCGAGGTCACGCCGCCCTTCTTCAACCTTGAGATATCCAATCCCTGGGGGCTCGATCCGCGATTTCTTCCGCAACGGGTCGAGGCGCGGGCAGGCCTTGTTCCGGGGAACATTCACGTCGATGCCATCGCGCGCTACCTTTATCACATCGAGGAGGGCGGGACGGCCATGCGCTATGGCGTGGCCATCGCACGCGGCAATCTCTACGAACCCGGCACCTACACGATCCGGCGCAAGGTGCGCTGGCCGCACTGGACCCCGACGCGCTCGATGATCGAACGGGATCCGGAACTGTACGCAGATGTCGAAGACGGAATGGAGCCGGGTCCTGACAATCCGCTCGGCGCGCGTGCCCTGTATCTCTACGTGGGCGATCGCGACACCTATCTGCGCATTCACGGCTCGCCCCAGCCCCGCTCTATCGGGGGCCGCGCGAGTTCGGGCTGCGTGCGGATGGTCAATGCCCATGCCATTGCGCTCTACCCGCTGGTCGAAACCGGGGTGACGGCGTATCTGCATCCGCCTGAGGACTACGTCGGCGCACACAGTTGAGTACGAAATTCGAGGCGCCCGAGAGACGCTGGCGAAGCCACTGCGCGAAAGGACCGGATTTGGGACGAAAATTCATCAATAGCTTGGCATTGTCGGCCCTTCTGGGCGGATGCACCGCTGTCGTCGGCACCGAAGACTCGGCCCCCGATCCCGTCCCCGAGCAGGTTGTGGCCCTGGCAGCCCCTTACCAGGATGTCTCGACGGCGCGCCTTCTGCCACGTGACGGGTGCTACTGGTATCTCCACCAGGGGCCGGTCGAAGCCACCCTCTTGCCGCTCAGAACCATCGACGGGCGACCGATCTGCGCTGCGCGAGAGTAGAGGGCGGCGCCGCTATCGGCCTGGGTTATTCCGTCCTCGCTCGATCTCCAGAGCCTACGACCCGGCGCCACACCGATTCGCGACAGAGGGCGGACAAGAAGTCTTCCTTTGGCAAGCCTGCGAAGATGTTTGCCTCGGTGACAACAGCATCGCAGTGATACCGGCACTATGTTCTGGTCATGAATCCTGTAAATATTAAAATAAACATAAACTTCATTACGAGATTTTCAGCGCGTTTTTGGGCAAGTTCAGTTGCGGGTTGGAAACTCTACCTCACCCCATTGCGCCGTTTTTGCAGAGCCGCAACGCTTGCATCGAAGTCCAGCCTTCCTGCCTTGGCTCGACGGATCAGTTCGCGCATCAAACCGCCAGGATTGCGAACAGGGTAGCTCGGGTGATCTCGCTGCGCATCAACCAATAGTAGGCAGAAAGCCAACCCGTGGTCGCCCAAGGTGCTCTGGCCCTCATGCCAAACTGAAGCATGGATATCGAGCATCGGCAGCAACGCCCAGGCAGCCTCGATGATGTCGCGCTCTTTGAGAGGTCGGTTCTGATCTCGGCTCGCGTCAAGCATCATGCGTAAGCCGTCGCCGGCAATGCGATATAGATTCTCTGGCGTCAGAGCGGGTGGCGCGGGGCAGGGAATTGATGATGGCGGTTCACTCTGTGCGATTTCCGCATGTCTTCCAGAGTTATCCACAGCGGGCGGCGTCTTTACAGTTTGAGTTTCTTCTCTGGTGTTTTGTGTAAAGGGCCGGAAGTTTTCCGCTGGCTGGTCGGAAGAAAGCCCACGTTTTTCAAGCCAGTCATCAAGGCTGTTGCACAGATCGGAACTGGCCTTCAAATGGGCGTTGAGCCGCTCCAGACCAAGACGGCTTAACGCATCGCTGCGTGGCCATTTATCGAAACTGGCGAGAATCTTGACGATCTCAGGATCTTTGATAGCCGAGGAGGGCAGGGCGGCGATGCACCGTTTCATGTGACGCAAACGAAGGGACCGAAGATCCTTCAAAGCGCGCAAATGCCTCCGTTCCGCACGGAGCCGATCGCGAAGGGCTATGAACTCTTCCAGTCGCGCGATCAGCGGAGTCAGTATCAAGCCTAGGCCAGCGCGACCATAGCGGGCCCCATTCGCCGCGACACGTTTCACGATCAGCCCAAGCTTGGCCAGCGCGGCCTCATCCGTTCGCAACTGGCGCGACGTCTTGCCAAGTTCGACCGCTGCGAGATCTTGCGCGCCAAAAAACACCGGTTCACGATGGGGAGAGGTCCAGTCGGATGCGCGGGTGCGCCCGATGATGTAGTTCAGAACTGCCAAGCGCGCCGGGCGCAGGCCTATATGCGGGGCAACCTCTGAAATTAGCGCCATGACAGCACCTTTGGTCCAGCCTTCCGGCAGGGTGAGATGGGTTTGGATCACGTTCACTGTCTAGTCCTTGTGAATTGGAACAAGGCTGCAACAGGGCATCCGTGTCCCCGCGAGCGACACGTTTTTTCATTGCCTTGACTGTCGGGACTGCTAGAACGAGATCACAGTTTGATTTGATCTGACGGAACGCCAATTCCGTTGTTCTTTGAGCCCCTCGCTTGGTTGCCGCCTTGCGGGGGTTTCTTCTTTTTTATCGTTTGCCTGTGACTGTTTGAGATCAGTAGTTGACTTGTTCGAAGCCATAGGCGCCCTCAAAATCCTCCCAATCGACGAACACAGCACGGACCCAGATATCGGGGCAGTTCTGGCCGTATCGCTCGGCCCCTCGGAAGGCTGGAGGAAGGGCACTTATCGAGCTGTTTTGCCACCGGAATTGGCCGTCTTGATCATACGTGCCACGCCGCACAGAAGCATATCTGTTGCAATCGTCACGGCCCTCCCTCTGACGTGCCGTAACCTGAAAGACATCTATGGAGCGGACGAAATCAAAAGCAGGGTCCGTCACATCGATATCGGCGGCACGCCCGACAGCTTGGGCGAGCTGGAGCGTTTCTCGCTCTCGGGGCAGGGAGACTGCTTGACCAGGATTGAACCCCGCCAACCTGTAGAGGCGCTCAAACGGGTCCGGCGCCTCGAACTCAGCACGCATTGGACAACGCCAGATCTGCAGCGGTGGTTCGACTGGCCAGGGCGTGATCCGGCGGATGAACTCCGCGCGCGCACGGGCGCAGGGAACCGACGCAGGCCAACCGCCTGCGAGGCACAGGAGGATCGCACAATCGATCTGGTAGCCTTGTGCGGTGGCAGGTTTGGCAGCAAGCGGTGTAAGCCCGATCGCGATGATCGCGGCAGTTGACACAAGCCGCCTCATGACAGAGCGCCGCCGCTAACCCGTTGGCGTATAAGAGAGCATATGTTAAGTTGGCTCTTGGCCAAGAGTGCGCATGACTCGGGCGCACCTGGGACGAATACTTCTCGGGCGAAAGCGGCGCGCCTAAGACCCGCAGCAAGAGTTAAGTCCGCTATCCGCGTCGGACCCGGGGTCATGCCAGCCAAGTTCGCAGAACGTCAGAAGGCCGCAAGCATGTGGACTAGGCCTTTTTCGATGTTCTTCCACGGCTTCTTGCCCACGGTATGTAAGAACCAACATCTGGTACCGCAGATATTTTTCGTAAAGAACTGCATGAAGCGACAACAGATTTTGTGACCCACAGGCCTGGATCAAGGACTTATGGAACTCCCAGTCATATCGGAATCAGGATCGGAGCGACCACGCCCTGCGCCAATGGCTGCGGGAACTGGCGAATAAACGTCGCCGGTTCGGATATCGTAGTTAGGGCATCCTTTTGGCCAGAGAGGGTTTTGAAGTGAACCATTAGAAGCTTTTCCGTCTCTATCGCGAGGAAGGGCTGGCCGTGCGCCGCAGGTGATCACGCAAACGCGCACTGGGTACGCGCAGGCCCATCCTAGTGCCGGATCGCGCCAATCAGCGTTGGTCGTTGGACTTCGTGTCCGATGCCTTTGCTAATGGCCAAAGGTTCCGTGTGTTGTGCATCGTGGATGACTGCACGCGCGAAGCCTTGGCGGCCACTGTGGTGGATCGCTCACTGTCAGGTGAGCGGATGATCCGCGAACTGGATGACCTGATCGGGAGGCTGGGTCAGTTGACTTTCTGACCCACGATCAGATCAAAGCGATGACAACGGCCGACCGTATCGTCAACCTCGGCACTCGTCAGGGGTATGTTACCCCCTGGATCACGACGTCAGCGGAAAAGCGCCCTTAGGGGTGCCACAGCCTCTTGCCAGCTGTCACGCGCTTCTAGCCGGTCGATCCAACTCGCAACTCCTGGGTACTGGTCCAGTAAAATCCCCGCTTGATCGCGATACATGAAGGTGGTCGCAAGATAGAAGTCGGCAAGGCTGAGTGCGCCTGCGATCCAGTCCTTGCCGTCGAGTCCGGTTTCCAGAACGGCAAGGAACTGATCTGTGGCTTTTCGTTCCGCTTCGACCACAGTCGGATCGGGATCGCCCATGCCGAATTTCTCTTTGAGAAACAGCTCAAAGGACAATTTCTGCATCGCCGGGCCAAGGTGGATCGCTTGCCACCAGGTCCATTGATCGACGAGGGACCGCGCCTTGCGGCCCTCAGGATAGAGGCCCGCCTCGGGCCGAAGCCCCGCCAGATAGGCACAAATTGCCCGGGATTCCCAAAGCACGAAATTCCCGTCCTCCAAAACGGGCACCTTTGCATTGGGATTGCGAGCGAGAAATTCCGCCGCGCGGTTGTCCCCGGCCCGGATGTCGACCTGGACGATTTCGAGGTCCACGCCCAGTTCGTGTGCCACCGCCCGCACACGCAGCGCATTGGGCGAGAAATTCGCGTTGTAGAGTTTCATGATTTTGTCCGCCTCTATAGTTACTGCGGCGCCCGAAGAAGCACCGCCCGGTTTTCGGTCAGGAAATCGGTAACCGACTGTCCGGACTTGCCGGTGAGCGTCTTGAGATCGTCGCTGGCCACATCAAGGTAGCCTTCGGCGATTGCCTGGTCGAAAGAGACGAAAACACGCGCCATGAACTCGGGCAGGCCATTTGCGATCATCGCCTGCACCATGTCTTCGGCCGGCATCGGAACGTAGGGGATGTCCTTGCCGGCGATGTCCGACAAAAGCGCCGCGATATCGGCCTGGCCGGTGGATTCGGGCCCGGTGATGTCCAGGACCTCGCGGTCGGTCGCATTCATCAGCGCGGCAGCGGCGGCGCGGGCGCAGTCGGCGCGCGTGACGTAACTCGCCCGTCCGTCCCCTGCCGCGGCAAAGAGCTGCCCCATGTCGATCGCCTGCGGTCCGCTCATAAGCAACAGATCCGTGTAAAGGTTGTTGCGAAGGATCGTGTAGCTGGCGCCGCTTTGCTCGATCAGCTTCTCGGTGTTCTGATGATCCTTGCTGAAAGTGATGGGGCTTTCGGGTACCGGGCTGGCAAGCGAGGTATAGACGATGTGGTCGATACCCGCCTCGCGTGCGGCGGTGATCGCATTGGAATGAGCCGCGAGCCGTTTGCCCGGCTCCAGATCGTCGGTGGAGATGATCAGGATCCGCTTGCCGCCCGCGATGGCCGGACCCAG
The DNA here is from genome assembly GCA_002282555.1 of Rhodobacterales bacterium 34-62-10. Classification (GTDB taxonomy): domain Bacteria; phylum Pseudomonadota; class Alphaproteobacteria; order Rhodobacterales; family Rhodobacteraceae; genus Seohaeicola. The sequence goes on along the minus strand of NCJR01000066.1, from coordinate 2,843 downwards.
TGTTTCGGGCGCGTTGAAATCGCCTTGGCGAACATCCACCCCCTTGTCCCTGAACTCGGCGAGTTTGTCGGCGTTGCGCGTGACCGCGATGATCGGACCGGCGCCCGCCTCGATCAGTTGATCGATTACCTGGCGTCCAAGCTGGCCGGAGGCGCCTGTGACGATAAATGGTCCGTTCTGAAAGCTTGCCATGGGCGTATTCCTGTTCTTTGAGAGAGAGTCAGCCGTGGATGTGAACCTGCGCGGGGTTGGCCAGCTTGCCGCGGGCGAAGTCCCAGCTCGTTGTCAGGATTTTGATCATGACGTCGACCTCTGACCCATCGCGCGGCGCAAAGGCCATGACGGCATTTGCCGGGATGTGTCCGGCCGACGCCATCGGGTGCGGTTCGCCCCATCCCTTGGCGATGAGTTCATCGACCGCCGCCAGCGGCAGCATCATGTGCGACGAACCGTCATAGGAGGGATGCACATGGGCAAATTCGCGTCCGATCATGAAGGCTTCACGCGGGCCGCAGGCATGCGCCACCGGCAAGACCAGTGCTTCGGCGCCGGGCACCGAGATGCCCGACCGGCAGCGCTCGACGAAGGGCAGGGCGAAGGCCTTCTCCTTGAAAAATGCGTGGATCTCTGCCGAGGAGTTCTGCGACACCTGCTCATGCGGGGCGCAATCGGTGGTGTCGGGGCGCGGGCCCTGCCGCGGGGGAAGTTCGAAGCTCATGGTTGGTCCTATCCAAATCTGAACGCGCTTTCGACCGCGCCCAACACGTGATCCTCGAGGGTCTTCTCCCCCCGATCCGCAAGCGCAGCCCCGGCCACGACGTGCAACGGGATCAGATGTTCCTCGCGCGGATTGGCATCGCGTGCGCCGGGCGCCTGATCCCACTCGGCCAGCATGGCATGGCGCACTGCGGGGTCTTCATGGGTCACCGCACTCGTGAGCCATCGGTCAAAGTCTCCGCCGTTCACCGGGCCGTCCGGTCCGCCCCTCATCGCCCGCATCATCTTGCCCATGTTATGATAGGTATTGCCGGATCCGATGATCAGCACCCCTTCGTCGCGCAAGGGCGCCAACGCGCGACCGACGGCAAGATGCGCCTCGGGGTCGAGATCGTCGCGCAGGCTCAATTGGACGGTGGGGATGTCGGCCTCAGGAAAAGCCACCTTTAGTGGAACGAATACCCCGTGATCGAAGCCACGCGCAGCATCGGCCCCGGTTTGGAATCCCGCGTCTTCTAAAAGTGCGCGTACGCGGGTCGCCAGCGCGGGCTCGCCCGGCGCGGGCCAGGTTAGCTGATAGGTATGCTGCGGAAATCCCTGATAGTCGAACAGCAGAGGCGGGGCGGGGTTGGTCTGCAAGGTAAAGACCCGCTCTTCCCAATGGCCCGAGATCACGAGGAGCGCCTTGGGCCTTGCCGGCAGGCTCGCAGGCAAGTCCTCAAGGAATTTGCGGTGCCGATCCCAGGCGTCAGGCGGGTTCCAGTCCATGAAGAAACAGGGGCCACCCCCATGGGGAACAAACAATGTCGGCTGCTTTTCAGTCATGTTGTCGTCCTTTTAAACCCAAGTCCGAGGCTATGGGCACCCCCGTGGCAACTCCGCAGCAGATCAGATTGGCGCTGCCGGAACTGCCGGTGCATAGGCCGACTTGACCGCACGCACGCGATTGGCGGTCAGCCACGAGACGATCAGGAGTACCCAGGTCGCCAGAGCCGGCGACCAACCCGGATCGCCTGCGCCCACATGGGCCCCGAAGGCGAGCACCAGATGCCAGAACATTGCCGCATAGGCCCAATCTGCCAGCACCGCCGAAGGGCGCCAGAGGATCACAACGGCACCGACGATCTTCAAAATTGCGAGTGGCCAGATGATGTATGTGGGATAGCCCAACACCTCGCGATACATGCCCGCGACCATGTCGTGGGATGAGATGTAGAAGGCCGCCGCACCCAGATAGACCAATGCCACAAGGCCGGTCGCGATCCAGTAGACATATTTTGCCACGTTGTCACTCACTGCCGCTCTCCCGGTTTTCGGCGGGTTGTTAGGCTGCCGTTTTCCATATAGTATCATTAGGTGCCTTGCTTCATCAGTTAAAGTAGGCACTTAAAAGTAACTTACTTTCGTGGGCTGCGAGGGCTATCCACAATGAAAAGCGTCCAACCAGCTTCCTGCCCGATGGAGGCGCTGCTGCGTGTCATCACGGGACCTTGGACGATTTATATCCTTTGGGTTCTGTCCGAACAGGGTCCACAGCGTTTCGGCGCGACCAAACGGCTGGTGCCTGGAATTTCCACCCGGGTCCTGACTGAGAGGCTGAGAATGCTGGAACATGCCGGCGTGGTCTGGCGCGAGCAGGCCATGACCATCCCGCCCGCTGTCACATACGGGCTGACTGAACGCGGCGCGGAGCTGCGCGGTGTGCTGGACACCCTTGGATCCATTGCACGCCGCTGGGAGGCGGAGGGTGCTTTCGACGGGACGGCACGCTCGGCGGAATGATGACGTCCGTCCTGTTCGCGGAATAATCCCGCGCCAGAAAGCACCGCGAACGGAGCACGGCCCGAAGCTCATGACGAATTGAAAGCCGCGTTGGGTATGCCTGACAGGCGGCACTCACTCCGAACGATCCGCCCAGGTTTGCGGCTTGCCGCCACATAAAAATCAATTTACTGTACCGACTAGACGGTACAGTCAAGTTTGAAATCCCGCAATGCTGCACAGGACAGGAAGAGCGAGATGCGCGAGAGAAAAATGGCCGAGGGATTGGACACGCCCTTGAGTCCCTTTTCGGTCATCGCAAACACGCCGATTTCGTTGACGGCGCCGAAGCGGTTCTTGAATGC
>NCJR01000378.1 GCA_002282555.1 Rhodobacterales bacterium 34-62-10 | reverse complement strand
GGCGGCGGGGTATCTGGATGATCTGGCCGCCGCCCCCTGGGCCGACCGCGTCCATCTGCATATCTCGGACGAAGGCTCCCGCGCCGATCTGGACGCCATCCTCGCAGGCTACCGCGACGGCTGGCATGTCTATACCTGCGGCCCGACCCGCTACATGGACGCGGTCATCGCGGCGGCGGAACGCCAAGGCTATCCCGACGCCGCCCGCCATCTTGAGTATTTCGCCGTCCCCGAGGTGCCGGATTACGTCAACCACCCCTTCACCCTGCGACTGGCCCGCTCGGGGCGCGATCTGCACATCCCCGCCGACCGCAGCGCCACCGATGTGCTGGCCGAGGCGGGTATCCATGTCGATGTCAAATGCGCCGACGGCATCTGTGGCGTGTGCAAATGCGGGCTGGTGTCGGGCGCGGTCGAACACCGCGACTTCGTGCTGTCTCGCGCCCAGCGGACAGGTGCGATCATCCTGTGCCAAAGCCGCGCCGCCGACCCGGACGGGGTGATCACCGTCGATCTGTGATCCCTGCCTCAACCTTGTGCAACGCTCTTGCCCCGCCCTACGATCCGCCCTTTCGGGCGTCCTCGGGCCTTGTGGGCGCGCATCGCCTCTGGCTAGGCTCGATCCGATCCCAGCCTCACAGGTTCCCCATGCGCCAACTCTCGCCCGCCAGCATCGCCCCGCCTTTCGCCCGCTATGCCCATGGCGTCGAATGTCCCGCCGGGTGGCGCATCGCGCGCACCTCGGGGCAGTTGGGGCTGGCCGCTGATGGCACCGTCCCCGACAGCGCGCTGGATCAGGCCTGGATCTGTTTCGCCAATATCACCGCCATTCTGGCCGAGGCGGGAATGGGCCCTGCCTGCAGGCGCGGGATGCCTTTCTGGCCGATGTCACACGGCTGCCCACATCGACGCTGCTGATCGTGTCAGGCTTCACCCGCCCCGAATTCAAGGTCGAGATCGAGGTGATCGCCGCCGCCCCCTGATTCAAAACACCCTCGTGGCGCGGCCCTCAGACCACGACATCCATCGCCTGCTGGTCGCCCACCGCGAACACGCGCTTGTAGCGGGCAATCTCGGCCTCCGGCCCCATCGCCTTGTTGGGATTGTCCGACAGCTTGACCGTGGGCCGCCCATTGGCCGACACCGCCTTGCACACCAGACTGAACGGCGCCAAGGCATCCCCCGCCACCAGCCCCCGGAAATCATTGGTCAGCAGCGTGCCCCAGCCGAAGGATGGCCGCACCCGCCCCGCAAACTGCTTTTGCAGTTCCGCGATCTTGGCCACGTCCAGCCCGTCCGAGAAAATCACCAGCTTGCCCCGCGGGTCTTCGCCCCGGCTTTTCCACCAGTCAATCGCCACCTCGGCCCCGGTCGCCGGATCACCGCTGTCGATGCGGATGCCGGTCCAACCCGCCAGCCAGTCGGGCGCGTTCTTGAGGAACCCTTTGGTCCCGAATGTATCGGGCAGGATGATGCGCAGATTGCCGTCATGCTCCTCATGCCAGTCGGCCAGCACCTTGTAGGGCGCCTCGCGCAGCGCGTCGTCATCCTCGGCCAGCGCGGCATAGACCATGGGCAATTCATGGGCATTGGTGCCAATCGCCTCGATGTCGCGCTTCATCGCGATATGACAGTTCGAGGTGCCGACGAATTTCTCGCCCAACCCTTCGATCAAGGCCTGCACGCACCGATCCTGCCACAGGTATGAATGCCGCCGCCGCGTCCCGAAATCCGCCAGCCGCAAGCCATCGACCTCGCGCAGCGCCTCGACCTTTTCCCACAGCTTGGTCATCGCGCGGGCATAAAGCACCTGCAACTCGAACCGCCCCATCCCGTTCAGCACTGCCCGCCCGCGCAATTCCATCAGCACGGCCAGCGCCGGGATCTCCCACATCATGACCTCGGGCCAGCTGCCCTCGAAGGTCAGCTCATACTGGTCGCCCTTGCGCTCCAGATGATAGGGCGGCAGGCGCAGCGCCTCGAACCACTCCATGAAATCGGGGCGGAACATCTGCCGTTTGCCGTAAAACGTGTTCCCGCGCAGATAGGTGCTTTCCCCCCGCGTCAGCGACAGCGAGCGGATATGATCCAACTGCTCGCGCAACTCCCCCTCGTCGATCAGCTTGGCCAAGGGCACATGGGTGGATCGGTTGATCAGGCTGAACGTCACCTGCGTGTCGGGTTTGTTGCGAAACACCGACTGGCACATCAGCAGTTTATAGAAATCCGTATCGATCAAAGACCGCACGATCGGGTCGATCTTCCAGCGGTGATTCCAGACGCGGGTGGCGATATCGACCATGGGATGGCTCCGTCAATGTGCCATGCGCTTAAAGCAAAGGGCGCAGGATGTGTCCAGCAATGTCAGACAAGGTGGACACCCGCCGCCCGCATCGCACCCAATGCCGCCTCCATCGATCCGTTCAGGTCAATCCCCCGGCACAGGTCCAGCCGCACGGTCACGTCGAACCCCAGCCGTGCCGCATCCTGCGCGGAATAGGCGACGCAGAAATCCGTGGCCAATCCCACGAGCACCAGATCGGTAATCCCGCGCGTGCGCAGATACCCCTCCAACCCGGTGGGGGTGGTCTTGTCATTCTCGAAAAACGCGGAATAGCTGTCGATGGCGCGGCGGAACCCCTTGCGGATGATCAGATCCGCCGGATCGGTATGCAGCGCAGGATGAAAGGCCGCCCCCCTGGTGCCCCGGACGCAATGATCCGGCCATAGAACCTGCGGGCCATAAGGCATCTCGGTCAGGTCATAGGCCGCCGCACCGGGGTGTTCCGACGCGAAGGACGCATGATCCGCCGGATGCCAATCCTGCGTCAGCACCACGCAGGGGATGTCCTGCATCAGCGCATTGATCCCCGGTATGATTGCATCCCCATCTGCCACCGCCAGCGCACCGCCGGGGCAAAAGTCGTTCTGCACATCAATCACGATCAGGGCTTGG
>NCJR01000377.1 GCA_002282555.1 Rhodobacterales bacterium 34-62-10 | reverse complement strand
GCCGCCATGCAGCAGTTGCAGATCCTGGGCCAGCAGATCGGGGTGGATACGCTGCCCATCGTGGCGGGCGAAAGTGCGGTGCAGATCGCCAAACGCGCCAAGACGCAGGCGAGCCTTGGCGGCTATGACGTGTATCTGCTGGATACCGCGGGCCGGTTGCAGATCGACCAGACCCTGATGCAGGAGGTCGAGGATGTGCGCGACGCGGTCAAGCCGCGTGAGACGCTGCTGGTGGTTGACGGTCTGACAGGTCAGGTCGCGGTCGAGGTGGCCGAGGAGTTTGACGCCAAGGTCGGCATTTCCGGCGTGATCCTGACGCGGATGGATGGCGACGGGCGCGGCGGTGCGGCGCTGTCGATGCGGGCTGTCACCGGCAAGCCCATCCGCTTCGTCGGTCTGGGCGAGAAGATGGACGCGCTTGAGACCTTCGAGCCGCAGCGCGTGGCGGGCCGTATTCTTGGCATGGGCGACATTGTCGCGCTGGTCGAGAAGGCGCAGGAAACGATCGAGGCCGAGCAGGCCGAGCGGATGATGAAGCGCTTCCAGAAGGGTCAGTTCAATATGAACGACCTGCGGATGCAGCTGGAACAGATGCTCAAGATGGGTGGCATGGAATCCATCATGGGCATGATGCCCGGCATGGGCAAGATGGCGGCACAGGTCAAGGATGCGGGGTTTGACGACCGTATCCTCAAGCGGCAGATCGCGCTGATCCAGTCGATGACCAAGAAGGAGCGCGCCAACCCTGATCTGCTTCAAGCGAGCCGCAAGAAGCGGATCGCGGCGGGGGCCGGGATGGAAGTGTCCGAGTTGAACAAGCTTCTGAAGATGCATCGCCAGATGGCAGACATGATGAAGAAGATGGGCAAGATGGGCAAAGGCGGGATGCTGAAACAGGCCATGAAGGGCATGTTCGGTAAAGGTGGGATGCCTGCGGGCGGGATGGACCCGTCGCAGATGGACCCACAGGCGCTGGAAGCCGCGGCCAAGGCGATGACGGGCGGCAAGCTGCCCGCCAGCCTGACCGGACCCGGTGGTCTGGGCGGTCTGGGTGGCATGAAGCTGCCCGGCGGTCTGAGCGGTTTCGGAAAGAAGAAATAAGCGATGCAAGGCGCGGCATATCCCCCGACCAAGGCTTCGCTGACCATGGCCCCGCGTCTTGAGACGCGGAACCTGATCCTGCGCGGACCCGAGCATGGCGATATCGAGCCGATGATCGCCTTTCTGACGGATCGCGAGCGGTCATGGGGTTTCGGGTCCTATGACAACCGCCATGATGCGTGGCGCTGGTTCGGGCTGAACGTGGGACATTGGCATATCCACGGCTATGGCTATTTCACCATTCAGGACCGGGAAAGCGGCGAGCCTGTGGGCATCACCGGCATCTGGAATCCCGATGGCTGGCCCGAGCCGGAGCTGGGTTGGGCGCTGTTCGAGGGCTTTGAAGGGCGCGGCATCGCGCTTGAGGCGGCGACGCGGGCGCGGGACTGGGCCTATATGGATCTTGGCTTCATGACGCTGACCTCGAACATCGTGCCGGGCAATGACCGCTCGATCGCGCTGGCCGAACGGTTGGGGGCCTGGGCCGAGCGGACCTATCAGAATGTCTATATGGGCAAGGAGATCCTGTATCGGCATCCCGGCCCGGAATCGCTGGACAGTGACAGCGACGGTTCGGTGGAGGCTTACGCATGACGCAATCTGACAACACCGCCGCCGCACGAGCCGCCGAGGTGCTGCGCGAGCATCGCGCCAGCATCGACCGGTTGGACGCCATCCTTGTCTATACGCTGGGTGAGCGGTTCAAACATACACAGGCCGTGGGGCGTCTGAAGGCGCAGCACGACCTTCCCCCTTCCGATCCCGATCGCGAGGCGCGCCAGATTGCGCGGCTGCAGGCGCTGGCGACTGACGCCGATCTGGACCCGGAATTCGCAAAGGCTTTCCTGCAGTTCATCATTCAGGAAGTCATCCAGCACCACAAGAAACACCAACAATAACACGACCATTTGGCGGGGAAGCCCGCCAAGCAAGCCATCCAAAGGAGATACTGACATGGCAATGAAAATCCGTCTGGCCCGTGGCGGCAGCAAGAAACGCCCCTTC
>NCJR01000065.1:7546-16363 GCA_002282555.1 Rhodobacterales bacterium 34-62-10 | reverse complement strand
CTGATGCACATGCTGGCACAGATCGCGCAGGCCCATATTTTCATAGCGCGGATGCTTGGCGCAAAATTCGGGCATGGACCGCCACATCGGTTGGTTCTTGGCGTGATCGTCCTTGAACTGCTGCAAGGCGGTCAAAAGTGTGTTCCAGCGGCCCTTGGTGATCCCGATGGTGAACATGATGAAAAAGCTGTAAAGCCCGGTCTTTTCCACGACCACACCATGTTCGACCAGATATTTGGTCACGATGGATGCCGGAATCCCCGTATCCTCGAACCGCCCGTCCAGATTAAGGCCGGGTGTGATGATCGTGGCCTTGATCGGGTCCAGCATGTTGAAGCCGGGGGCCATATCGCCAAAGCCGTGCCAGCTGTCCTCGCCATCGGCGGCCTGAACGCCATCGGCATCGGTGCGCTTGAGCACCCAATCCTTGGTATTGCCGATACCTTCCTCGGTCAGATCATCCGGTCCCCAGACCTTGAACCACCAATCGTCATCGCCATACTCCTCATCGACCTTGCGCATGGCACGGCGGAAATCCAGCGACTCCATGATGCTTTCTTCCACCAAGGCAGTGCCGCCCGGCGGCTCCATCATCGCGGCGGCCACGTCACAGCTGGCGATGATGCTGTATTGCGGGCTGGTCGATGTGTGCATCAGATAGGCTTCGTTGAACAGATGCCGATCCAGCGGCGTGTCCTGACTGTCCTGCACCAGAACATGGCTGGCCTGACTGATCCCCGCCAAGAGCTTGTGCAGCGATTGGGTGGCATAAGTCACCGAATGTTTGGGCCGCGCGCGCTTGCGCCCCATCGAATGGAAATTGCCATAGAAGGGATGGAAAGACGCATGCGGCAGCCATGCCTCGTCAAAATGGAGGTTGTCGACATAGCCGTCCAGCAGACCTTTGATCGTCTCGGTGTTGTACAATACCCCGTCATAGGTGGATTGCGTCAGCGTCATGATGCGCGGCTTGACCGTATCGGGATCAACCCCTTCCAGCAGCGGGTTGGCGCGGATACGCGCCTTGATCGCCTCAACCTCGAACGCGCTTTGCTGGATCGGCCCGATGATGCCCCAATGGTTCCGCGTCGGCTTCAGAAAGACCGGGATCGCGCCCGTCATGATGATGCTGTGCAGGATCGACTTGTGGCAGTTACGATCCACCAAGACCACATCGCCCGGCGCCACCGTGTGATGCCACACCATCTTGTTCGAGGTCGATGTGCCATTGGTCACAAAGAAACAGTGATCGGCATTGAAAATCCGCGCGGCATTGCGCTCGGACGCGCCGATGGCCCCGTTGTGATCCAACAACTGCCCCAACTCCTCGACCGAGTTGCAGACATCCGCCCGCAGCATATTCTCGCCGTAGAACTGGTGATACATCTGCCCGATGGGGCTTTTCAGAAAGGCCACGCCCCCCGAATGGCCGGGGCAATGCCATGAGTACGATCCGTCCTCGGCATAATCCAGCAGCGCCTTGAAGAACGGCGGCTGGATCCCCTCAAGATAGGTCTTGGCCTCGCGGATGATATGACGCGCCACGAATTCGGGCGTATCCTCGAACATATGGATGAAACCGTGCAATTCGCGCAGGATGTCATTGGGCAAATGGCGGCTGGTCTTGGTCTCGCCGTAAACATAGATTGGCACATCCTCGTTCTTCCACCGCACTTCCTCGATGAAATTCCGCAGGTTCACAACTGCCGGATCAAGATCGGGTCCGGGGCTGAACTCCTCATCATCAATCGACAACACGAAGGCACTGGCGCGCGATTGCTGCTGCGCGAATTTCGACAGATCGCCGTAGCTGGTCACACCCAGCACCTCGAACCCTTCCTTCTCGATCGCCTCGGCCATGGCGCGGATACCAAGCCCCGAGGAATTCTCGGAGCGGAAGTCTTCGTCGATGATGACGATAGGGAAACGGAATTTCATGAAGTCACTCCTTGGGGACGGTCAGCGGCGGGGGGCATGAGGGGCAAATTGCGGGGAAAGGCGGCAGGGGCTGGGTGGTGCGATTCCGCCTGTGGTCAGGGAAAACCGGGCAATACAGATTTGCGCCGTTTCTTTCCCGTGAAAGACGCGCCGTCAAGGGATGTCGCGACCGCTGTGGCGCGCAAGATGATCCTTGCCGATGCGCAGGTGGGGCAGGGGTGCAACTTGCTGTCGCGCTGCGGCCCGGTTTTGGTGTAGCATCATGTCGTCGGCGCAGAAGGTCAAGGCTGCGGCGCGGAACAGACAGATCATGTGAAAGCTGGGGGACAGATGATGGGTCAGGATGAAGCCAAGGTCGCGGGTCGCCTGAACGGAGAGCAGTTCGAACCCGAGGTGCCGGACAACATGCTGCAACGCTTGATCTACATGATCCTGATCGCAATCATGATCTCTTTGGCGCAGACAGTTCTGGGGGTGGCCACGCTGATCCAGTTCATCGTCATGCTGGTGAACAACAAGGAACCGAACCGCAGGCTGGCCGATTTCGGCACCGACCTTGGAATCTGGGTCGCCAAAGCTGCGCGCTACCAGACTGCGGCGAGCAATGTGAAACCGTGGCCATGGTCCGATCTGGACTGATCCGGCCTTCGGACCCTGCTCAACCACCCAGCAGATCCGACACCGCCTTTTTCAGAACCGTTTCATCTTCCGGATTCATCGCGGGGTTGCCGGCCCGGTGGCCCCAGATCGAATTGATGGGTCGGAATTCTGCATTCGGCATCATGGCGGTTTCCAAAGCGCTGTCTTCGGGCGTGAAATAGAGATCGGTCTGCGATGGCATGATGATGGACCGCGCGGTAATGGCCCCCAGCGCCTGTTTCAGATCGCCTTTGTGAATGGCATTGTCCGAGATATCCGACGCCATCCATGTCTCCAGACTGGCCAGAAGGTCATGCGCGTCCCGGCGCAGGAAATTCGCCTCCCACGACCGGACAAGAAAATCTTCCAAGGAGGCATAGCCGACCTGTTCATAGATTTTCTCGCGGTAAAACGCCTGCGACATCGCCCATCCCGCATAGACCCGCCCCATCGCCCGCAACCCGCGCCGGGGATGCTGGCTGAAATGGGTGCCGTTCCATGCCGGATCACCTGTCAGCGTGGCGCGGACCCCTTCCAGAAAGACGCGGTTATGGATGGAGGTCCGGGCTGATCCGCAGACGGCGCAGATGCGCTGGACTTGATCGGGAATGATCGCCCCCCAATGCAGCGCCTGTTGCGCCCCCATCGACCAGCCATAGATCAGCGCCAGTTCCTCGATCCCGAAAACCTCAGCCAAGAGGCGGCGCTGGGCATGGATGTTGTCCCAATGGGTGATCTGGGGGAAACGATCCGGCCCGAAGGGGGCCGCGATGTTCGAGGGCGAGGTGGATAATCCATTGCCGAACATGTTCGGGATGATGATGAACCAGTCGCGCGGATCAAGCACGCGCGCCGGCCCGATCAGCCATTCGGTGTCGTGATGCTGCGCGCCATAGGATGTGGGATATAGGATTGCGTTGGACCTGTCCTGCGCCAGCTTGCCATAGGTCTTGTAGACCAGATGGGCGCGCGGCAGGGTCGTGCCGCGCTGTAGCCTCAAGTTCTCGATCTCGAAACTTTGGCTATCCGTCATCATCATGACCCCGCGGGTTGTCGAATGGTTGGGTGCAGCAGATAACAACGACCGTCTGGGCGCAAGTGTTGAAAGTGGTGCCACGACCCTGCGCTGTCCCGCCGTGCGGCCTGATGCATTATTTCGTGCCCGGTGCCGGGATTGCCGGATCTGCCGCTACCACTTCTGACGGGCGGGGTGTAGCGTTCCGGCAGATTGGACCCATGACACACCGCGGGCAGTATCCTGCCTGCGGCCACAGAAGCGAAGGATACCCACATGATCGTCGATGCTGGACCGAGAACCTGCCACTGGGGTTTTTTCGACGCAAGTCTGCCCCCTGTTGTCACAATCGCCAGCGGCGATGAGGTGACGATCAACAGCGTCTCGGGCGGACCCCAGGTGCTGCCGGGTGCCGGGTTCCATGTGCCACCGGAACTGCTGGCGATCCACGCCGCGGGTCTGCCTGCTATGCCGGGTCACATCCTGACCGGGCCAGTCGCCGTTGATGGCGCGCGCCCCGGTGACGTATTGCAGGTGGATATCTTGGATGTGCAGTTGCGGCAGGACTGGGGCTATACCTTCATCCGGCCACTGTCGGGCACGCTGCCGCAGGATTTTCCGCAATATCATCACATGACGGTCCCACTGGATGCAGAACGGGGCGAGGCGTCGCTGCCATGGGGCCTGAAACTGCCACTTGCACCGTTCTTTGGTGTGATGGGTGTCGCCCCGCCGTCTGCATGGGGCCGCATCTCAACCATTGAACCACGCGCCCATGGCGGCAATCTGGACAACAAGGAACTGGTCGCGGGAACCACGCTCTACCTGCCCGTGCATGCCGAAGGCGCGCTCTTCTCCTGCGGGGATGGTCACGGCGCGCAGGGTGATGGCGAGGTCTGCGTGACCGCCATTGAAACCGCGTTGCAGGGCCGTTTCCGCCTGACAATCCGTCGCGATATGGACCTGACCTATCCCGAGGCCGAGACGCCCACCCATGTCATCACCATGGGGATGCATCCCGATCTTGATGTCTGCACCGAAATCGCGCTGCGCCGGATGATCGCGCTTGTTTCTGAACGGGCAGGGATCACGCGGGAACAGGCTTATATGCTGTGTTCCTTGGCGGGGGACCTGCGGATCACGCAGACGGTGAACCGCGAAAAGGGCGTGCATATGATGATGCAAAAGGCCCTCTTGTAACCCGCTCGTCAGCGGAAAGTCTGGCGCGACCTGTCGCTCGCGCCAGATAATGCAAGTTGCGCATCAGGCCATCGCCCGGTCAGGCCCAGCTGCCGATGAACTCCGCTGTGGCGGCATTCACCGCCTCGGGATGCGAGGCGGACAGAAAATGCTGCCCTCCCTCGACCACCTCAAGCCGGGCGTCCCGCGAGGCCGTGAACTGTGCGATGTTGTCCTGTGCGTTGGCCACGGAATAGACCTGATCCGCAGTGCCATGCATCCACAGCACCGGGCAGGTCACATAACCAAGCCGCCCCAGAAGACCGTCACGGTCGCGCAGGTTGATTGCCGCCATCAGCAAACGCCGCCGTCCGGCATCGCCGGAATAATTCTTGCGGTGCACCTGGTGCCAGTGCTGGCGCTGCTCTTCCGATTTTGGCCCGCCGATCCCAGCGGCCAGAATGAAATCGGTAAAGCCGCCGTCCACGGTCCATTCCTCGTCCACCGGAGCCGAGAGTTGGGCTACGACGGGCGAGCAGACCTCATCGCCGTTCCAGCAGCCCAGATCCTGACTGCGCGGGCTTTCGCGGTCCATCGAGGTGCCCAAGGGGATGATCCCGGAGATCCGCTCCGGCTGCAGCATCGCCATGCGCGCCGCGACCCAGCCGCCTTGGGACGTGCCCATGACAAAGGCCTTGTCGATGCCAAGTGCGTCCATCAGTTGCAGGTTCGCGATGGCCGTGTCCCAATAGGTGAACTGCTCGGACGGGCTGCGGGTATCGCCGTGGCCATAAAGTTCGATCGCCAGCAGGTTGGCCATGCTGGACAGGCTCTCATCCTCGAACTGCGGCGTGAACAGATCGGACGAGGTGCTGAAGGAATTGACCATCACCAGCGTAGGCCGTGACGGGTCGAAGGGGGCGGGCATTCTGTAGCCGATCTGGGATCCGCCCAGATGCGGCACTGTCTTTGTCTGCGTCGTGATCATGGTTGGTCTCTCCTCCTGATGTCCGCAAGAGCCTGTTGGTTGTGCATGGTCAAGTCAATCACCTGCGCAAGTGGGGCGCTGTCGTCGGCGCGGCAGCAGGCCTGACTTGCACCAGTGCTGCAAAGCTGGCCTGACCGACCGAAAAGGCAAATGCGTCCAACGCCGTATCCGGCAGCACGGCGGCACCGTCCATCAGCACGTTGAACTCCGGCCAGCCATCGCGCATCCATACCGTGCCAGACGGGATGCGGAGCGTAAGCAGCGCCATGGCCTGAAACGTGCCGCGCCCGTTCCAGATCGTGATCTGGGCACCATCCGTGATACTGCGCCGCGCCGCATCCGCCTCGGCCATCCAGAGGGTGGGCGCAGCCTCACGCGCAGCCAGGCTGGGCAGGGCGCGGCCATGATCGTAGAAGGAATGGAAATGCGCAAAGGTGCGTCCCTGTGCAAGGGTCAGCCAATCCTCGTCGCGCGCAGCCACGGTTGCCTGCGGCAAAGGATCAAGCCCCATCTGCAAGGCACGCTCTGACCAGAATTCGATCTTGCCCGAGGAAGTGTTGAAGGCCTTCGTCGGATAGGCAAACGGCGAGACTTGCAAGGCTGCGTGACCCCCATTGGAACGCATCGCAGCGACATTCGCATGTCCCGTTGCGGGATGATCCAAGACCGCGTCAATCGCGGCCTCTTGATCTGCCCAGGGATAGACATCCGCAACACCAAGCCGGTCGGCCAGCCCTGTCAGCATGTCCTGGACGGGCCGTGCCTGTCCCGCCGGGGCCACTGCACGATCGCACAGATAGACATGGGTGTTGGTCGCCTTCACGCCGATCTCCTCCAGCCAGATCGTGCCGGGCAGGACGATATGGGCCGCCTCACGGATGGTCTGGTTCATGAAGATATCATGCACCACCACCAACTCTGCCTTGGCCAGCGCAGCACGCAGCCGATTGGTATCGGGAAAGGACGACAGCAGGTTGGAGCCCAGCGAGAGCAGTACCTTGATCCGCCCCGTCTCCAGCCCCGCGACGATCGCCTCCATCTGATTGGGGATATAGTCGCCGGGTCTGCGACGGTCGCGCGCGGTGATATCGGTGAACCCTGCCCCATGGCTGCGTGCGCCGTGGCGGGGGCCGATCCCGCCACCCGGTTGGCCGAAATCCCCGGTCAGCGCGGGCAGGCAGGCGATGGCGCGCGCCGCATGCCACCCATTCGCGCCCTTGTGCAGTGATGATCCGCCCAGCACGATCATCGCGGGCCGGGTCGCGGCATAGCGGCGCGCCAGCGCGGTGATCGTGGCGGCTGAAACGCCCGTTACCGCTGCGGCCCATTCCGGTGTCTTGTCGGCCAGATGTGTGGCCAGCGCGTCAAATCCCAGCGTATGATCCGCCACGAAATCGCGGTCCCATGTCCCATCCGCCACGATCACCTGCATCATGGCCAGCGCCAGTGCTGTATCCGTGCCGGGCCGCAGCAGGATCACCTCATCTGCCAGCGCGCTTGCTTCGGTCCGGCGCACGTCGATCACCACCACCCGTGCCCCGCGCCGCTTGGCCTGTTCCACATGGCGGATCGTATGGGCCTGACTGACGGTATTGGCGCCCCACAGGATGACCATGGCGGAATGCGCGCCCATATCCTCCTTGGTCGAGGTCTCCAATGCTCCGGTCAGCCCCAACCCGAAACCGCCCAAGCCCCAGCAGATCATCGCCGGGTTCCAGGTGTGGCAGCCGTAAAGATTGGCAAAGCGTTCGATCAATCCGCGCTTGACGCCCACGCCGTAGTCATTGACCGCCACGCCATGCCCCTGCCAAATACCGACCGCGCCCGGCCCCACCCGCGCCATATGCCCCGCGATCACGTTCAATGCGGCCTCCCAGTCGGTCGCCCGCCACCCGCCTTGTCCCGGCCCCTCGCGCATCAGCGGGCTCAGCAGTCTTTGCGCATTGCCCACGATCTCATGCGCGGCCTTGCCCCGCATACAAAGAAAGCCCTGACTGTCCGGGTTCTCGGTATCGCCGGTGATCGACTGCAGACGATCCCCCTGGACCGTTACCGTCATGCCGCAAAGCGTGGGGTGACAGTTCATAGGGCACATGGTCTTGATTGTCTGAGGTCTGGACATGGTGCGCATTCCCGAACGTTATGCGGTTGATATCAGAACATGGTTGGCGGTCTGCTTCAATTCTGCGGCGCGTCCCGTGCGACGGCCGTGGGTCGTGCCATGCAAAAAATCGCCCCGGAACACCTGTGAGGGAGAAACGCTGAATCCGTCCTCTGCCAGCACGATGGCCGGGGCCATCAGATCATCCCACCGGGCATGTCCACCGATTCCCCCCTTGTGGCGAAAGATATGGTCCCAGGCTTTCGCAACGGCGGCCGTGATCAGGCTTGACCCCCGACCGCGTGTCGGATGGGGCCCATGGGGACGGGACGGTCAATTCCTTGGCCGGTGTCAAGAAAGCAGCGTTGCCGCCCCTGACGACCCACCACCTGTCAGACCGCATGCCCGCCCAGCCCGCAGGAATGTGGTAGGGCTGGCGGAGTTTCAAGTAAACGTTCACTTACCTTTAGGGCGCGCGATGCGCGCTGATTGGTCAAGTTTTGTGCAATTGATGCCAAAGGTCCGGGCTGGCGATACGCGGCCCTGTCCGTTAGTGACAAGGACCGGGGCCGTATCATGGCCTGCAACAATGAAGAAACGATGACCGAAGTTGCGCCCAAGAAACAACTGCGAAGCCGGGATCCGGAACGAACCCGCGCGCAACTGACCGAGGCTGCGCTGCGTGAGTTCGCCGATCATGGCTTTCACGGCGCGCGTGTGGACCGCATCACCAAGGCAGTCGGCTGCAACCCGCGCCTGCTTTATCATTACTTCGGCAGCAAGGAAAAACTCTACGTCGCGGTGATCGAACACATCTTCGCGGATATCCGCGCGCAGGAACGTGATCTGGAAATGGCGCGGCTTGCCCCCTTGGATGCAATGCGCCAATTGGTTGAATTCACCTATGATTTCTTTGATAGCAACCCACTTTTCGTCAAGATGACACGGAACGAGAAC
>NCJR01000065.1:0-7495 GCA_002282555.1 Rhodobacterales bacterium 34-62-10 | reverse complement strand
GACCGATGCGGTGCGAACCTCCTCGCAGCCCCTGATCGATGCGATCAGCGACGCGATGAAACGAGGCTTGGCCGCAGGGGTCTTTCGCCACCGCTATGACCCGCTGCAGATCTACATCACCATCGTCGCCCTCAGTGCACATCACCTGAACAACGGCCACACGTTGACCGCGATTTTCGGCGTCGATCTGCTCAGCCCTGCGTGGCGGGCCGATCGTCGTGCCCATGCAGTGGCGCTGGTGCTCAACTCCCTCACCGGGGTTGATTCGTCTGCTGGCTGACGGTGCTGCTCCGGGCACCCTGGAGCCGCGCACCATACGCGATGCGCTTTTTTTGCCCGCGCGACACTGCCGGATCGCTGAAATTTTGGGCGTCGTCATGTTAATTCATAAAATACTTACTTAACGGCCTTCTCAGGTCGGGACTGCCCCTGTCTCGTGATGTCATGAGCATGACATCAGACATATCCGCCCCCGCACGGCCGACAGCTGCGCTGCAACCCGCAACGCAACCGGCCTCACGCAGCAATCCTGTGCATCCGCGCCCCGCGATAGAATTGCAGGACGCCTCGGTTGTTTTCGGTTCCGGCGACAAGGTCGTGACCGCGCTGTCACCCACGACACTACGGATGGCGCGGGGCGATTTTCTTGCCCTTGTCGGCCCGTCGGGTTGCGGCAAGTCCACAATCCTGCGGCTGGCCAGCAATCTGATCCAACCTTCTTCAGGCATTGTCCTGCTGGGTGGGCGCGAACCGGCCGCCAAGGAGTTGCGGATCGGCATGGCCTTCCAGAACCCCACGATGCTCCCGTGGCTGACGATCGAAAAGAATGTGATGCTGCCCCTCAAGATCGTAGAGCCGTTCAAGCGGACCTTTCAGCAGGACAAAAAGGGTGCCTACCGCGACCGGGTTCACGCACTTCTGGCGCAGGTGGGCTTGCAGGATTTCGCGGGCCATTTCCCGTGGCAATTGTCGGGCGGGATGCTGCAACGCGCCAACCTCTGCCGCGCGTTGATCCATGATCCGGACCTTCTGCTGTTGGACGAACCCTTCGGCGCGCTGGACCAGTTCACGCGTGAGGAGCTGTGGCAGATCCTTCAAGACCTTTACCTTGACCGCAAACCCACCGTGCTTCTGGTGACGCATGACCTGCGCGAAGCCGGGTTCCTGGCCCGCCGCATCTGCGTGATGAGCGCGCGGCCCGGTCGCATCATCTCGGACAAGGCGGTGACCATGCCGCAACCGCGCGACATCGGCGTGATCTACACCCCCGCATTCGTGGAAATGACCCAAGGCCTGCGCGAACTGATCGCGCAAATCCGCAAATGACCCCCGCTCCAGCCGAAAGATCGACAGATGACTGAAACGAACCGCATAAGGATGATGTCCTTCAGCCTGATCGTGGGGTTTTTCCTGCTGTGGGAAATACTGTGCATCGCGCTGAACGTATCCGACCTGATCCTGCCCCGCCCGTCCGAGATCATCGTGACGCTGGTCACGCGCTTTCCGGTGCTCTGGCCGCATATCCTGCAGACGCTCTATTCCACGCTGACGGGCTTTGTGCTGGGGGTGATTATCGGCGTGTCGATCGGAGTGCTGATCGGCACATCGCGGGTCGCTTACGGTGTCGCCTATCCGCTGCTGGTGGGCTTTTCCTCGATCCCCAAGGTCGCCGTTGTGCCGATATTCGTGCTGTGGTTCGGATCGGGCACCACGCCTGCGATCCTGACCGCGATGGTGATCTGCGTCTTTCCCATCGTGGTGAACATCGCCACCGGGCTGGCCACCACCGAACCCGATCTTGAGGATGTGCTGAAAACGCTCGGTGCCTCCAAGCGCGAGATCCTGTGGAATGTCGGTCTGCCGCGCACCATGCCCTATTTCTTTGCCTCGCTGAAGGTGGCGATCACCCTGTCCTTCGTGGGCGCGGTGCTGTCGGAAACTGTCGCCTCGAACCGGGGCATCGGCAATGTGATGATGACGGCGTCGTCCAATTTTCAGGTCTCATTGGTCTTTGCGGGGTTGATCGTCCTCGCCCTGATGGGGGTCGCCCTCTACGCCTTCTTCTCGTTTCTGGAATCCCGCGTCACCGGCTGGGCCACGCGCGGCAATGACATCGCCATCACCTGAACCTCGCTCTTTCCCTCACCCTGCCACAGAAGGAACACCACGATGAAACATGCCATTTTCGGGGCTGCCCTCGCCCTTGTCGCGGGCCTGTCGCCTGCATGGGCACAGACCGATATCCGCTTCACGCTAGGCTGGAAAACCCAAGGCTCCGACGCACCCTTTCTGCTGGCGCTGAACAAAGGGTATTTTGCCGAAGAAGGTCTGAACGTCACCATCGACCAAGGCGAAGGGTCCGCCGCCACGGTCACACGCATCATGGGCGGGGCCTATGACGCGGGATTTGGCGATATCAACGCCATCATCCAGAACGCAGCTCAGCGGCCCGGCGAAGCACCGATGATGGTCTACCAACTCTGGAACCGCCCGCCCTTTGCCATCGTGACGCCCAAGACCTCAGGCATCGAAACCCCCGCCGATTTCGCGGGCCGCACCTTGGGCGGGGCGCAGGGCACCCCCACCACGCGGTTGTTTCCGGTGTTTGCCAAGCTGAACGATATTGATCTGGCCACCGTCGCACAGGAAAACATGGCCCCCAATCTGCAAGAACCCATGCTGATCCGCGGTGATATCGACGGTGCCTTCGTGTTTACCATTACAAGCTGGTTCAACCTGATCGCCAACCGCCAGGACCCGGCCAATGATTACAACTGGTTCAAATTCGAAGATTACGGGATGGACCTGTATTCCAACGGTCTGATGGTATCGCAGGCGCTGCTGAAGGATAACCCCGACGCAGTGGCGGGCCTTGTGCGGGCAGTAAACCGCGCCACGCTGGAAGTGGCCAAGGATCAGGATGCGGCAATGGCGGCGGTCGTGGCCTTTGACAATCTGGTCGATGAAAAGAACGAGCGTGACCGGCTGAATTTTGCCCTGACAAACCTGATGAACGCCCCCGAGGTGGATACGATCGGCATGGGCGATCTGGTGGACGAGCGGCTGACCCGCGCCATCGGTATCGTCGTCGAAGGCTATGGTCTGGAGCGCACGCCCGAAGCCTCGGAAATCTTTGACCGCAGCTTCCTGCCGCCCGTGGCCGAGCGTGGCTTTGCAGTTGAAATCACCAACTGATCCGCACCGCGCCGGGGCTGGCCTGTCCACCCCGGCGCGACTTTCATGACCGAACAAGGCCAGCACCGATGCCTTCCAGCCAGACCCTGATCCGAGGCGGCCTTGTGCTAATCGACAATGCCCGCTTTGCCGAGGCTTCCTTGCTGATCGCGGATGGCCAGATCACGGCGGTGATCGACGGCGCGGGGCCGGACGGCCTGCCCGTGATCGACGCACGCGACCGCATCATCATCCCGGGTCTGGTCAACGGCCATACCCATTCCCACGGCGCGCTGGGGCGCGGCGGTGTCGCACCAGATGCCACGCTTGAGACATTCCTGACCGGCGCATCCGCGCTGAACGGCCAGCGCACTACCGACGATCTGCGCCTGTCCGCCGAACTGTCGGCCGCCGAGATGATCCGCAAGGGCTGCACGGCCTGTTTCGACCTGAGTGTGGAACTGCCCGGCCCCACTGTCGCGGGCATCCACGCCGTCGCGCGCGCCTATCACGATGCTGGAATGCGTGCAGTGGTTGCGCCGATGATCTCGGACCGTACGATCTTTCAGGCGCTGCCCGGTCTGCTTGACGCCTTTGATCCGCCGATGCGCGCGGCTTTGTCCGCGATAACGCTTCTGCCATGGCAGGACACATTGGCCACCGTCCATCGTGCTCTCGAAAGCTGGCCTGTGCCCGCCACCCGCGTCCGCCCCGGCATCGGCCCCGCGATCCCGCTGCATTGCTCGAATGATTTCCTGACGGCCTGCGCCGCCCTTGCCGACGCCCTTGATCTACCGCTGCAAACCCATCTGGCCGAAACCCGGATGCAGCAGGTGGCCGCCCAATCCCGCTATGGCACCACTCTTACCGCGCATCTGGATGTGCTGGGCTTGCTCTCGCCGCGCTTCAGCGGCGCGCATGGTGTGTGGCTTTCAAGGGATGAGGCGGCGCGACTGGCGGGGCAGGGGGCAGGGATCGTGCATAACCCGCTGAGCAACCTGCGGCTTGGATCGGGCACCGCCCCCGCGCGGGCGTTGCTGGATGCCGGGGTCGTCATGGGTGTGGGCACCGATGCGTCCAACACCTCGGACGGGCAGAACATGTTCGAGGCGATGCGCCTTGCCGCCACCCTGTCGCGCGCGCAGGCCGCGCCGTCCGACCAATGGATCACCGTGCCTGAGGCGTTCCATATGGCGACGGAAGGCAGCGCCCGGATCATGGGCCTGCCGCGAACAGGCCGGATCGCAGCGGGTTGGACAGCAGACCTGCTGTTTCTGGACCGCGACTATTGCCATTATGTGCCGCTGCGCGACACACTCAGCCAGATCGTGCTGGCCGAGAATGGCGGCGCGCTGCGCGAGGTGATGATCGACGGGCAGATCGTGATGCAAGACAACCGCATCCTGACGCTGGACGAGGCCAGACTTGCCACCCGCGCCCGCGCTGCCGCCGCTCGTCTGGATACAGCCAACATGCAGGCGCGCATCAAGGCCGAAGCCGCCGCCACCATCACCCGCAGCTTTTGTCACGCGGCCTGCACCGCGCACCATCACTAAAAGGATATCACCATGGACCAACGCACCGAACCGCTCACCGCCGCCAAAGCCATTGTCGAGGCTTATCTTAAACGCTCGATGGTGCCTGATCCCGAAGGTGCCTCTGCCTTTCTTGCCCCCGGCTTCGAACTGGTCTTCACCGGCGGTCGCCGTTTCACCGGCCCTGCCGAAAGCGCCGCCTTCAACGCAAAGCGCTATGCTTGGGTCAAGAAACGCTTTCTGCGCACCGATGCCGCACTCGATGCCGAAACCGGTGATGTGCATGTCTATAACACCGGCTATCTTTACGGCGAATGGCATGATGGCACCGCGTTCGAGACCAACCGCTATATGGACAAATTCATCGTGCGGGATGGCAAGCTGATCCGCACCGACGTGTGGAACGACAGCGCGGAAATCCTGCTGCACAAGGCGGGTCTGGCCGAGGCGGAGCTGTAAACCATGCTGCCCACCCATGGACGCTATGACTATGTCCCGATCACGCAGCGCGCCGATTACACTTGGCCAAATGGCGCGCGGCTGGCGGTTTATATCGGCCTGAACCTTGAACATTTCGCCTTTGGCGAGGGCTTGGGGGCGGAACTTGCACCCGGTGGCCCCCAGCCCGATGTGCTGAACTATGCATGGCGCGACTATGGCAACCGTGTCGGCGCATGGCGCATGATCGAGATATTCGATGCCCTTGATATGCCTGTCAGCGTGCTGGCCAATTCCGCGATGTATGATTACGCGCCCGATCTGATGGCCGCGCACCGCGCGCGCGGGGATGAGGTGCTGGGCCATGGCCGCACCAATGCCGAACGTCAGAGCGTGCTGGATGAGGCTGATGAGGCGCAACTGATCGCCGAGGCGACCGCGGTCATCACCCGCGCCGAGGGGCGCGCGCCCCAAGGTTGGCTCTCGCCTTGGATCGCCGAAAGCCGCGTCACCCCCGACCTGCTGGATGAGGCGGGCTACGGCTATACGCTCAACTGGTGCATGGATGATCAGCCCGTCTGGATGCGCACCCGCCGGGGCCGCATCCTGTCGATCCCCTATCCGCAGGAGGTGAACGACATCCCGTCGATTGTCGCGCGCAAGGACGGGGCGGCACAATTCGCTGACATGATCACCGACAATTTCGATGAGATGCTGACGCAGTCCGAACAGCAGCCGCTTGTCATGGGTATCGCGTTGCACCCCTATCTGGTGGGGCAACCCTACCGCCTGCGCCACCTGCGCCGCGCGCTGGCCCATATCAACGCCCATCGTGACCAGATCTGGCTGACGCGGGCAGGCGATATCCACGCCCATTGCCGCGACGTGATCCCTGATCTGATCCCCTGAGCCCGTGAAAAGGGGGCGCGCCTCAGCGCCCCTTCCACACAGGGTTGCGCTTTTCGGCAAAGGCGCGCGCGCCTTCCAACTGGTCCTCACTGGAATAAAGCCGGTCCACTGTCGCGAATTGCCGCTTGGTGATGCGGTTCAGCGCGTCTTGAAACCGCATCGCCTCCGCCTCGCGCACCACTTCCTTGATCGCGGCGTAAACCAGCGGCGGCCCGGCCTCCAACATCCGGGCCAGATCCCATGCCCGTGGCAGCAGATCGGCGGGCATCGTGATCTCGCGCAGCAGACCCCAGCGCAGGGCTTCATCCGCATCGAACCAGCGCCCCGTCAGCAGCAGGTCCATCGCCACATGATAGGGTATACGCTTGGGCAGCTTGATCGAGGCCGCATCCGCCACCGTGCCCGACCGGATTTCCGGCAAGGCAAAACTCGCGTTGTCCGATGCCAAGATTAGATCGCAAGACAGCGCCAGTTCCAGCCCGCCACCGCAGCAAATGCCATTCACAGCAGCAATGACCGGCTTGTTCAGATGCGGCAATTCCTGCAAGCCACCAAAGCCGCCCACGCCATAATCGCCATCCACCGCGTCACCACCCGCAGCCGCCTTCAGATCCCAGCCGGGGCAAAAGAACTTCTCACCCTCCGCCCGCAGGATCGCCACACGCAACCCGTCGTCATCGCGGAAATCGCGAAACACCTCGCCCATGATCCGGCTGGTGGCCAGATCAATCGCATTGGCACGGGGCCGGTCCAGCGTCACCTCAAGGATCGCGCCCTCCACCTTTGTCCTGATCGGACCTTCCGTTCGCATCAGCATGGTCATTCCTCTCTCCAGATCACGGCATCCACCGCAATCGCCCCTTTGGCCTTGACCATCAGGGGGTTAATCTCAATCTCCTCCAGCAGCCTGTCAGCTGCCAGCATGTCCTGCAAGGCCAAGGCGACATCCACGACTGCCGCCACATCCGCAGGCACCCGCCCGCGATACCCATCCAGCAGCGGCCAGAGGCGCAGGGATCGCAGTGCCGCACCGATCTGCTCCGCTGTGACGGGCAGGATCAGCGTCACCGTATCGGCCAGCAGTTCCGCCGTCACCCCGCCAAACCCCAGTGTCATGGTCGCCCCGTACACCGGATCGCGCCTGACCCCGATCAGCAACTCCGCCAATGCACCCGTCACCATTTCTTCAGCCAGATAGCCTGTGGCCCCTGTCATCTCGGCCTGACCCATCAGCGCGGACAGGTTCAACCGTACCGCCCCGGCTTCGGTCTTATGCGCAAAGCCCAAGCCTTTCAGCGCCAAAGGCGGCGTCAGTGTTGCGGCCAGCGGGCCAAGCGCCGCCAGATCAGCCGCCGCCACCCCGCGCGGCACCGCGACACCGCGTGCCGCCAGCAGCGCATCGAACTTCTGCCGGTGCGCGGCTTCCTGTTCGGCCATGT